>NZ_CANDOD010000018.1:0-118590 GCF_947387585.1 Grimontia sp. SpTr1 | reverse complement strand
TGGCTCCCCCTGCTGGACTTGAACCAGCGACATACGGATTAACAGTCCGCCGTTCTACCGACTGAACTAAGGGGGAAAAGTCTGTGTTCCTGAGAACGAGGTGAATATTAGGGAAACCGCCCAAGGCTTGCAAGCACTAATTTGCGTTTCAGGCCGAATTTAGTCTCAAGTGACTAAATCATGAGCTATTCGCCTTTCAAATCAGCAGATTCCTCACCAATTTCCTTAGCCGTTAAGAATTTCCTCCATCGCCCACGTTGTATTTCTGCCTGCGATTCCTAAGCTGGGATGCTCTTTGTCACCATTCAGGTGCGCAATCAGATTCTCAACATGGAAATACTGCACGGGGTCAGGATTCTCGACATTTACCGACGCTTTCTCTTTTCCATCAAGCTCAAAGTCATCTTCGCCAAATACTGAGCAAATAATCCGCCCTGCACTGCCAATAATCTCAACACGATCTTCGCGGTTTGCCGCGCCAAAATTCCAATAGCCCGAGCCCAGCACACCACTTTCAAAAGCCAGACTTGCCGCTACCGCATCCTCGGCTTCGTAGTAGCCTTGTTGATTGGTTTTGATTCCTTTCGCAACCACAATGTTCCCAAACCACTGCTGGAACAAGTTCAACCCATGGCTGGCTAGATCCACAAAGTAACCACCTCCGGCTTGAGCCGGATTCACGCGCCAGTTGTCTTTGCCCTCTTTGTCATCGCTGTTGGGCGGACGATGATAAGTCCAATGAATATGCCTGACATCACCGATCATTCCCTGCTCTATCCAATTTCTCACCACGTCAAATCTTGGTAGCGAGCGACGATAATAAGCCACGAACAGTTGCACATTCGCTTTCTCAAAAGCCGCGAGCATTTGGTCGCATTCGTCTGTCGTCAGTGCCATCGGTTTTTCAACCACACAAGGTTTGCCAGCACTGGCAGCCATAAGGGCATACTCCAGATGGCTATCAGGCGGTGTGGCAACATATATCGCGTCAACATACTCGTCGGCCACCAATGCAGACGCATCCGTGGTGTAGCGGGCAATCCCATGTCGAGAGGCATAGTCGCTTGCCTGTTCTTCACGTCTTGCCATCACCATTTCCAATGATGAACCTTCTACCTGCCAAAAAGCCGGGCCGCTTTTTCGCTCAGTCACATTGCCACAGCCAATCATTCCCCATCGGATGGTTTTATTACGCATTACTCTTCCCTCTATATCTATTCCTTAAAGATACATGATTCAGTCAGTTGCACGAACTAATAGGAATGAGACAGAGAGCGCGTGAATATACCCAAATAACCTGAAGATGCAGGATTCAGCGAGTTTGACTGGCGTTGTGATCGCGGCGTTCCTTTGCAGGTGTAGCCATCTCCATCAAAAAGGAACAACAAAGAGCACGACGTCAGTCAACTCGCCCGAAGGGAGGCCCTCAATGCGCCCACTTCTTCGTTAAATTCCACGGAAATAGAACCACTATTCCTCGCGAAATTTGCCTTGAATTGAACGCATTGATGACCTCTGAATGCGAGCATCTTCAGGTTGTTTGGGTATATAGGCCTCAAGTTCACGCAAGCTTTTCGTTAGAACAGAAATGAATTCTGCATTAGCAGTATCACGAATAAGACAGCTTGTGACGATTCGATGACGTATAGTCCTGCATCCGAATCCACCTCACACAAAAATGGAACTTTAAGAACGAATCAACAATTCGTTGTGACAAACATCACGGATATCCGGTCACTATAGGGTGGGAAAAGTATTATTGCAGTTTGAGAGGACGCTGATGCCACATCGCAATAAAAATGCAGCCGCCATCTTTAACGCCGTTGCGCACTTTTTATTTCTCGCTGTCTTGGTCTCCTTACCGGTTTTGGTTATCAGGTTAGATATCGACACGCTGAAAACAGGCGCCTCGGAAGGCACGCTGGTCGAGTACATGGAACAATTCCTACTGGCTCTGACCATTCTTAGTTACGCCTACATCGCAAAGCTAAACCCTACTTTTAGGCACTTTGGTGCTTTAGTCGTGGGCTTTTTCCTGTGTTTGCTGATCCGCGAATTGGATATGTTCTTTGACCAGTTGGTTTTCCATGGTTTTTGGGCTTACCCCGCTTCGATCGTCGCTGCCAGTGCCATCCTGTATTCGCTGACAAACAGGGCAGAAACCGCCGAGCAGTTTGCAGCATTCGTGAAACATCGCCACTTCGCTTTGCTGTGTTTAGGGCTGGTATTGCTCTTAGTCTTCTCGAGACTTTTTGGCATGGGCTCGATTTGGCGTGAATTGCTGGATGAAGGCTATGTTCGTGCAGCAAAAAACATTGCAGAAGAAGGCACAGAGCTAATGGCATATGTCGTCATCTTCTACGCTTCTCTGCGTTACGCGTTTGCCATGAAACCCGTGAAAGACGAGTCTGCACACAAAACGAACTCAAATATTTTCTGTAAACACTGATACCCGACTCGCTATTTGGCCGTACAAAGTACGGTCAATTTCACGGCCTTTTCTCAATGATGGGAAAGCGAGTGATATGCCACACCTTTTACACTCTCTCCATCGTTGTAAAAGGAATGAAGTATGAAGTGGTTGCTTCCTGCCATGTTGGTCACTGTCGCCGCTTGCTCTGAAGAGGCAGCACATGCCAACACACAATGTCCGACGCTCGCCAATTATTCTGACGCATTTTTGGATAGTGATTTCTATCGTGGTTGGCAACATTTACAACGTGGCGAGTACCCAACGGAAAACTGTCGGCAAGCCTCTCCCTACTTCCTCAAAGGCGTCAACAACAGTGCGGTTTTTGAGCTTTCCACGCTCTATCTCGATTTTTGCAGTGAAACGCCACAGCAAGACGCTCTTACAAAAAGCAGCATTTATCACAGCGAACGTTTAGCCACTGGCGTCGATTACGACGAGTTCAAATGGGTGCTTGATCTCGCGCTCTGCAATAGCCCCGTAGAGCAGTATGCCTTGGGTCAAATGCTGTTTAATGGCTTCATAACCGACAAAGACGTAGATAAAGGTATCTACTTCCTCAGCCTTGCAGCCCGCCAGGAACACGTTCAGGCGCAATTGGCCCTTTCCACGGCACTGCTGGATATTGGTGAAAGTGAAGTCGCTGCTCAGTGGCTTGCCAAAGCACAAGACAATGGTGCCAGCATACTGTCCGAAAGACGCCCTGCTGATTGAACGCCTAAATTTGCATGACTTTACAACCACACCGCTACAAATCGTCGGTGAGAATGCGTAAAGTTAAGGTAATAAACAATAAAGTTGAGTTACCTCGTGGCGTTACCTGTTTTTCTAGCTGGACCTATTTTACGGCGAACAACCCAAGATGATATTTGCATTTGGGCTATTACGTCTGAGCCTCTCACCGCGGATTTTTTGTTGTTTCAACCGGAACAGGATCACGCGTTTTATCAATCCAGCTTTTCTAGCCAAAAACAGGTGCAACTCGGCGAGCGCTGCTTTGTTGTTATGGCACAGTTCTCGGGTGAATCATCGTTTACCCCTGATATCCCACTACAGTACGACATCGTCGACCAGGGGCATTCTTTGCTGTCCACACTGGATGGTTTTCTCTATCAGAATGAATCCCGCCCCACTTTCGCCGTGCCATCAAAAGCAGAAAACATAGCTCATGGTTCCTGTCGGCACCCGCATCACCGCTGTGAAGACGCGTTAGCGGCACTGGATAAAAGCTATGAAGAAACGCCGGTTGAAAACCGTGCTGATCTGTTAATCATGAGTGGCGACCAAATCTATGCCGATGACGTGAGCGGCCCCCTGATGTCGGCGATTCGCCAGACCATCGACTTGCTTGGCATGAAAGACCAGGCGTTCGAAGGTGCCGATATTCGTTGGTGCAGTGAACTTTCACCGGAAAACACCCCTATTTATAGCCGCACGGAACTGCTTCCATACAGCGATATAAACCACGGCTTGATAAAACGGCTTTTCAAGGTAAAACCCGAACCGGTGTTCAGCTCGCGAACCACCGAAAACCATCTGGTCAGCTTCAACGAGTTTATCGCCATGTATGCTCTGGTATGGTCACCGGCGTTATGGCAGCACATTACACTCGACGACACCGTGCCGACGCTGTCACCAGAGCGCCAACAGCAATGGCGACATGAGCTCAATGAGCTTGGTAAATTCCGAGCTGGGCTGGAACAGGTTCGCCGCCTATTCGCACATATTCCCACGTACATGATTTTCGATGACCACGACGTAACCGACGACTTTAACCTCACAGTTGGCTGGGAACGTGCGGTGAACAACTCTTCTTTTGCCAGAGGCATCATCACCAATGCCATGATGGGATATTTCTTCTGTCAGGGATGGGGGAACGAGCCCAAAGCTTTTACTCAGGATTTCTGGTCGCCGTTACAAGCGTTCCTTGATTCCCCCGATCCAGTGAATCTCGAAGCGATGACAAAGGTTATGCATCACTTCGAGCATTGGCATTACACCATTCCGACGACCCCGAAAGTCGTGGTCATTGATACCCGAACCCGACGCTGGCGTTCAGAATCCAGCTATAACAAACCATCAGGGTTAATGGATTGGGAGTCTTTGATGGACTTCCAACAGGATGTGTTCAACAACGACGCTGTGGTCGTGGTTTCACCCGCGCCAATGTTCGGGGTCAAATTCATCGAGACCATCCAACGCATCGTGACTTTCATGGGTCATCCCCTCGCAACTGACTCCGAGAACTGGATGGCACACCCCGGCTCTGCCAATGCGCTGCTGAATATTTTCAAGCACCCGAAAACGCCCAAGAACTTCGTTATCTTATCTGGTGATGTTCACTATTCGTTCGCCTACGACATCCGAATGCGTTTTCGCAAAAGTAGCCCGCGCATCTGGCAAATCACTTGTAGTGGTTTTAGAAACCAGTTCCCTGAGCCGTTTTTGTCCATTTTCGAATGGTTGGACAGAAAACTGTTCTGGCCAGCCTCACCACTGAATTTTTTCACCCGCAGGAAACGCATGCGTATTGAACGTCGGCGACCAGACAACGGCAGCGCGGGTCTGTTGGTTAACCAAAGTGCAGTGGGTATTGTGAAGCTCAACCCCGATGGCTCGCCGGGTTACATTGGTTTGCTAACGGGGAAAGGAGAACGAATCGCCTTCCATCCTTGCGAGGAAACGGACAACGAAGAAGAGTTTGTCAGTGCCGACCTTTCTCGATAGTGATTAGCTGTGTTGACTTGGGAATGTCAGTAGGGAATACTCCGACCCCTCATTTTTTTAGGATTGCTGATATGTCACGCCAACTTGAATATGTCTATAAAGGCGAAACCAAAGTGATCACCTTCTCTTTCCAGAAGCATCGCTCGCCTCATGAAGCTGCCGCAGAAGCAGAAGGTATCGACCTGACTGACTTTCTGAAAATGGAACTTCAGTTGGAAATGGTTGCGGATGGAAAGGCCGTGAAAAATCACAGAGACAGCTACTTCAACAAGCTGGGATTTGGCAAAATCGTGCTGCTTAAAAAAGAAGCTGAGTCCATCAAGGACAAACGCTGATATCAACGCAATCACAGTAAAAAGGCGCTTAACGCGCCTTTTTTCGTCAATGTGAAATTAACTTTACCCTCAGTGTTCATTTGTTAAGACTCAAAAGCAACTGATGGCCTATCGCTAGAATCACGCCTCTCCAATCCCTATTCTGAAAGAGTGACAAGGCACTTTTTACAGTCACTGTCACACCGCACCAACACGTCCAACGTGGACGTCCCCGGAGATCCTACTGCGATCAAGACTTTCGCAGGAGCCGACTACAGGAGGTAATATGCAAGGTGAAAACCACGCACTCATGTTCGAGTTCCCTGAATACAAAGAAAAAATTCACGATATGAAGATGGCAGACAGTGCCTTTTGTCGTCTTGTGGATGAGTATCACCATCTTGACCACAGAATACGCGGTCTGGAGATGGCAAAAATTCCTACTGATGATGAAAACTTCCGTAACTTGAGGATGCGTCGCGTGCAGCTCAAGGACGAAATCTACCAACAAATCAGACAATAGAAGACAACTCGCCAGCTCGCGTTCGGTGCTCTTCGGCTAACAGATTGCAGGCTTACGAGGGTAATGCATCGCCGCATCTTTGCGGCGGTGCGTTGCGTTGACTGCAGCAAAACTTCACATCCCTGCCTAAGCTTATCTAACGGCCGATAAACAATTTCATACATCCGGCTCAAATTTAATACAAAACCCATACATTGTGTTGGGTAATCTATGTCCGATAACTGATCCCAAGCATTTGTTTTCACTTAAATGTGACAAACTTGGGCCAGAACAAAAAAACAACAATAACTTGACGTTTAGCTATGTCGATCATGGAAGCTTCATTAATGCAAAAAACGCTGAAAAACCTCCTTTTCTTGTTTGTGATTTTTACCGGAACAGCCAATGCTTCTGTTGAAAAGACGCAGTCATTTGAGAAAACGCTTAATGGCGTTCAGTCCATTCTTTATTCCGTTCCTATCAAAGCACGCGCCTTGTTGAGTGAGCTGGAAAAAGTTGAGCTGAAACAAAACCAACCTTTGCCCCTACTGGTGCGCTATTACCTGCAAAAATCGACTGTTGATCTTTTATTGAATGATCCAGAAAGCGCTATCTTAGCGGCAAACACCGGTATTGAACTGGCAAAGAACGACCCGCTGCTTAAAGCCGATTTGTACCTGATGCAATTGCGTTTAGGTCAAGCGAGAATACTCAAAGGCGAAGAAGCGCTGGTTCTCGATCAGTTAGATACGCTTCTGGCAGAATCTCAAACCCTTAACGACCCTTCCGTCACCGCGGAAATTCTGCTGGTTAAAGGTCAGGCTTACAAGGCACAGAACGACTACGACGTCTCGATGGCGGCTTTAATGAGCTCCCTTGAAGCAGCAAAAACCACGCAAGATGCCCTTCTGGTCGAACGTATTGCCTCCAGCTTGGGGGGCATTTTGGTGCAATTAAACGGTTTTGATAAAGCATCACTTCTGCTCGATCAGTCTTACCAGTTCTTCCGTGAGCGCAAAATGTCCTTTAACCAGTTGCTGGTTAAGCTAGACATGGCGGAACTTGCCAAGAAACAAGGCGACAAAAAACAAGCCTTGCTGGAATACAAGCAAGCGCTTCAAATCGCGCAAGTCCTTGGTGACGGCTCTCATCGCTTCCGCATTAACCTTCAAATTGCTGATTTGTTGCTTCAATCCGGCGATACCAAAAGTATGGGTCGCTACATAAAGCAGACTGATGCCTTACGCGACCGTGAGACCATCCGTTACTACATCAGTAAATACAACTACCTGAAAGCCAATGAAAACCTGCTAAATGAAAACTTTCAGGGCGCGATTGACTTAGTGACACCGTTGATCGCCGGTCAAGCTGATTTGACCCGTCTATACCGCACCGAGATCGAGCTGTATCTGGTCGCATCCAAAGCGCACTTCGGTATGGAGGACTACAAAAACGCTTATCTGACCCTGTTGGATTATCAAAACCGCTTCAATAACTTCAGTGCTGATGAGCAAGTCGATAACCTTGAGCGCCAACAGATGCTCTTTAACCTGGAGAAACTCAAAGCGGAGAACCAACATCTTAGCTGGAACAACGTCTTGCAGACCCTTGAGTTGAAAACCAACGAAGACAAGGTGGAATACCTGAATGTATTGGTTGTTGCCGGTGTGATGGCGACAGTACTCGCCACTCTCGCCGCCCTTTGGATCAACAGACGTCGCGCCCGCTGGGGGAAAATTGCCAATACCGACAGCCTGACGGGTCTCTACAACCGACGCTACCTCAGCTCCCAGCTTGATAAGCTAAAAGCGGAAATGGAAAGCAATGGCAATCCCATTAGCTGCCTGCTGTTGGATGTCGACCACTTTAAGAAGGTCAATGATACTTACGGACACCCGGTTGGTGACAAGGTACTGACTGGCATTGCTGAACTGTTCAAAAATAATCTTCGACGTAATGACGTTTGCTCGAGGGTGGGCGGTGAAGAATTCATGCTTCTGCTCCCAAATAGCCAACTTGACCAAGCACAGTTGATCGCAGAAGATTTGCGCACACGTATCAGTGAGTTAGCTTTCCTGACTGAGCAAGGTGACGAGTTTAACGTGACCGCCAGCTTTGGCGTATCATCTGTCGAGCCCGGGCAATCACTGTCAGACATATACAGCGATGTCGATAAACTCCTGTACCTCGCCAAACAAAATGGTCGTAACCGCGTTGAAAGCAGTGGTCTGGACAATACGGAAAGAGACGCAACGCAATCGGTGCAGTCTTCTCCTTCAATGTCGGACAAATTCTCCCGCCTTGGCCGGGGAATGCGTCGCCTGAAATTCCGCTTTGCGCAACACTTCTCGTGACCCTTTCGACATGAGGTAAGATTGAGGGGTGACGGATGACATACCCAAACAACCTGAAGATGCTCGCATTCAGAGGTCATCAATGCGTTCAATTCGAGGCAAATTTTACGAGGAATAGTCGTTCTATTTCCGTGGAATTTAACGATGAAGTGGGCGCATTGATGACCTCCCTTCGGGCGAGTTGACTGACGTCGTGCTCTTTGTTGTTCCTTTTTGATGGAGTTGACTACACCTACAAAGGAACGCCGCGATCACAACGCCAGTCAAACTCGCTGAATCCTGCATCTTCAGGTTATTTGGGTATAATAATCGAACGGAGCCCCTCATGAACACCACTCACCTGATTGCCGCACTCTTTGTATCAGCTTGCCTCCCCTTTGCAGCAACAGCCGAGAGCATTACTTCAGAAAAACACAGCTTTACTGTCGAGCGGGTAGCACAAGGGCTAAACCACCCATGGTCATTGGTATTTCTGCCAAATGGTGACATGTTAGTCAGCGAGCGAAACGGTGGCCTTAAACGGGTAACGCGTGAAGGTGTGGTCTCGGATATCCAAGGCCTACCGGAGAAGCTCGTTTATCGCGGTCAGGGGGGATTATTGGGACTGACCCTGTCGCCGGATTTTGAAACCTCAAACCGCCTTTTCATTGCCTATGCCGAAGAAGGAGAGTTTAGAAAATCCGGCACCGCGGTATCTTCCGCGATACTTGATGGGAACACGCTGAAAAATATCACTCCTATCTTCTCCCAGTCTCCCAAACTGGCTGGTGGCAGACACTATGGCGGCCGGTTACTGGCCACCGATGAGCACCTCTATATCGCATTAGGGGACCGAGGTAACCGAGACAAAGCCCAGCAAAATGACTCTCATATCGGTACGTTAGTCCGGCTAAATCTTGATGGCTCACTACCTTCAGACAACCCCTTTGTTGGTCAGGGTGGCAGCTTGCCAGAAATCTATTCCTATGGTCACCGCAACATCCAGGGCATGACGCTGGATAACGATGGGAAAACCCTTTGGACGCACGAACATGGTCCGCAAGGTGGCGACGAACTGAACCCTATATCAAAAGGCAATAACTACGGGTGGCCTACTATTACTTATGGCGTAAATTATGGAACAGGAAGTCAAATTGGTACCGGTACCGCGCAGGATGGGATGGAGCAGCCTGTCCATTATTGGGTGCCCTCCATTGCACCTTCTGGCATGGAAATAATTTCCGGCAAGAAGTTCCAACAATGGCAAGGAGATATCCTACTCGGTTCGCTGAAATTCGGCCTGCTCGTTCGTCTGGATATGGATAACGGCAAGGTGATTGGCGAAGAAAGATTGTTGGATGGTCACTATGGCCGCATCAGAGATGTGGTGGAATCTCCTGATGGCGATATCTACTTGCTGACAGACTCATCCAATGGAGAGGTCTTAAAATTGTCACCCTTGTAGTTGGCAATAATTTTTATTATTACAGCAAGTTAGAACTGAAAGTGTAAAGAAAACCTTACAAGCATAAAATTGATTTTCTGCTGAGAAATAAGCGTATTTTTGGAAAAGACTCTCCAAGAAATTAATGCAACTCACTAAGTTGCATTGTTAAAGTGATGCGCAGCCCAGCATTTAACAAACCTGTCGGAAGGGTTGGACACAGGGTGATCGGCAGGACTATAGTCAGCGCATACAAACAAAAACAAAGATATCTTTGCTTGCTGAAAAGACAAAACCCCGCTTTGCGGGGTTTTGTCTTTTATATACCCAAACAACCTGAAGATGCAGGATTCAGTGAGCTTGACTGGCGTTGTGATCGCGGCGTTCCTTTGTAGGTGTAGTCGTCTACATCAAAAAGGAATAACAAAGAGCACGGCGTCAGTCAACTCGCCGAAAGGGAGGGCCTCAATGCGCCCACTTCTTCGTTAAATCCCACGGAAATAGAACCACCATTCCTCGTAAAATTTGCCTCGAATTGAACATATTGATGACCTCTGAATGCGAGCATCTTCAGGTCATTTTGGTATACGTTTAAGAAATGAAAGCTCGCGGTATCCCACCGATTTCAAATGATTTTCCGCTCAGCGTATATACTTATCTCATGAGTAAGAATAAGGCCTTTGAGACGGACATGCGCAAACTTTTAACCGCACTATTTTTGACAGCCGTTACCATGATTACAACAGAAGTGGCCGCGCAAAATTCTGATACCAATCATTTTACGATTGGCGTTCAGGACTTCGAAGATTACTCGCCTTACTCCCGCTATCAGCAACAGAATTATCAGGGTTTTAACCGAGAACTTTTTGATGCTTTTGCCCGCGAATATAACTACTACTTTGACTATCAGGCGTTACCCCTGAAAAGGCTTTATTCTGCATTTCTACGTGGTGACGTCGATTTGAAGTACCCAGATAATCCTAACTGGAGCGCTTCATTGAAAGAGGGACACGACATCCTCTACAGCGATCCCGTTGTTTCTTTTGTCGATGGTGTCGTCACACTGGACCAAGCTCAAGAGAATACGACTGGAACGCTGACGCGCTTAGGCCTGATTTCCGGCTTCACGCCATGGCCTTTTATCGAAAAGGTGAAAGCCAAAGAGATCACCTTATTTGAAGTCAAGGAAATGGAATCTTTGATAAGGTTGTTGGCTTCAAACCGTATAGATGGCATCTACACCAATGTGGCGGCACTCAACATCAAACTGAAAGACTTAGGGGAGCAGGCGCCACCGATGAAGCTCAACAAGCATCATCCTTATCTGAGTGGTACCCGTCACCTTTCAAGCATCAAACGGCCTGATATCGTTATTCAATTCAATCTTTTCCTAGAATCACACCAAGAACTGATAGCTCAACTCAAGGCTCAACACGGTATCCAAGAGGCGGAAGAAATACTTGGATCTGATGACCTTAATAAATCGCCAAAAAAATAGACCCGGCTTAATGCCGGGTCTAACAGCAAAGCTCTTACCTAAGTTATTTCTTTGCTGTCTTGCTTTGCAGTACTTGATGCATAACTGACGTTAGCTCGTTGTCTGGGTCACCAGAAAGCTCCCAAGTGAAGACACCAGCCAAACCTTGCTGCTTCGCCCACTCTGCTTTCGCTTTTACCGAACGTGCATCTTCAAAAGAAATAAAGACTTTCTTCTCAGGGTTCCAAAGGTAAGGTGCATGCGAGGCTTCATCATAGCCATACTGGTAGCCTTCAGACTTGGTGTAATTCTGTTTCAAATCCCAGTACATGAAGTAACCTGGTTCACCCGTACCAAAACTCGCACCTTTTTCTGATGCTAAATCAGAAGTCGGCAGGCTACCGTCAAATTGAGAGCCCTCCCAGCCACGACCATAGAATGCCGCACCCAGAACCAGCTTTTCTTTTGGAATGCCCAACTCGATCATTTGATTGATAAAGACATCGGCGCCCATTCCCCACCAGCTACGATCAGTGGCATGCAGGTTTGTCAGGTGGCCTGTTTGCGGCCCCCAGCCCCCCAGGAAGTCATACGTCATCGCAAACATATTGGTCAGTTTAGGTGCCGCAGACTCCCAATCGATTTGTGCCGCTTTCGGGCCGACACCCACAGCGGTAGACAGTTCGTATTCACGACCCGTTTCCGCCGTTAACGTATCCAGCTCATCACGAAGCAAGGTCACCAGCGTGGTAAAAGCATCACGTTCCAGCGCTTTCACATCATCAGACAGTTTTGTATCAGGGTTCCAAGGAGAGGTTGTCAAACCGCCGCCACCTGGGTACTCCCAGTCAAGATCGATGCCGTCGAAAAAGTCATATTCGGCAATGAGAGCCACAGCCGATTTAGCAAATTGTTTGATGGCCGCTTCGTCTTTTGCCATTTCATGGAAGGGTTCTGACATGGTCCACCCACCAAAAGAAGGCAAGATTTTCAGATCAGGATGAGTCTTTTTCAGTTCAGCAAGCTGGGCAAAATGTCCTTTGTATGGCACATCGACAGACACATCACCAAAGTCCACTTCCATTGCTGCTTCTTGATCAACGACGATCGCGGAAAACGGAGCCTTACCTTCACAGGCCTTAGCCACTTGTTGCTGAACAAGTTCTGATGCGCCATTGTGAGGGCCACACATGCTCAGAAAAGCGTAAATAATGTGGGTCAACTGGTCGGCAGGAATATCTTTAACCGTGTAAGGATTATCTGCATTGGCGTACTGCCAGTCTGCAAAATAGCCACCCACAACGTGATTTTCCGCAAGCGCTGGTGTTGCCAAACAGGCACTGAGCGCTGCACCTGCTAAGATCTTTTTCATACCATCTCCTTGTAAGGCACGTTCAAAATACCGAAGCTCTTCAGTCACTTGATGGCGTCGGCATAAGTGGCTAATTATTAGTCGAACTGGCCTTTCAAAACTGATGTATGCGTACCGAACAGGGCGTTCATAACAGTTAGGTTACAAAGTTTGCGAGTGTCTTGTTTTTTGGCGATAAAACGGGTCTTACGGTCTACATAAACTTGCACCACAGCGCACAGTTTTTCAAACGCTTAAATCAAGGTGTGAGCCGCATTCAGCCTAAACAGATTCCGTTTTGGAGGCTGAGAGAGTATGCTGCCGCTAGTTTATTGAAAACCCGCTTATTATTGTGCTTTAACTGATGTCTAGAATGGTACTGGTTAAAGACGTAGATAGTTACAAGGAAAACGCTTTGAGCAATAAACTCATCAGTATCGATTTGTTTTTTGTTATCGAGAAACTCTTGCCGGGCAAGCGCTCTATCGAACTCTTCAGAAACAATAAAAAGCACTTACCCGTGACCACATTGTCGTTGGAGCACTGCGACTCAGCATCCGCGCTGCAATTAGCGCTCTATAAGTATTGTAAAAACTATGCCGCTTTCTCACAGGGTCAACCGCTGGCTGACGAATACGCCATCGACGGGAAAGACGAGCAAATTGAACCTGCAACCGCCATCGTGGCCGCATTTATCCGCGGTGCCTATTGGTGGGTAGAGCATTACCATGAAATCTACCGAAACGATTGGAGCGAGGACCAAAAAGCGCGCTGGCTGAGAGATTTCAAACTGCTTGTTCAGGCCATTATCGGCATTGGGAATATCACCAAAGCAGAATGGTTGATCAACAATCACAGTGCGATAAAAGCGTTGACGTACAACACGCATATCTCGCCGTTCCTGCAACATTACGACTAAAATTGAAGCTGCCTAGTGCAGCTTCTTTGTTCTTCCCTTCTTTTCCCCGTCTTTTTCCTGTCTTCGATTCGTCATTTTTCATCTCTAAACTGATGAACTTTAGGGTTGCGATTGATCACACGGGTGAAAAGACTAAAACGCTATCAATATGAGCGCTATGCGATCCTGTGTCGTGATGCCTACCCCAAGCATTTTGACCATGTCCAATACGGCTTTTCAAAAAACGGTCGCAGAGATATTCAAAACCGTTGGGGGAAAACCATTATTCGCGTGTTGTGGCGTGAAGACGGTGATGCTGTCATTGTCTTCAAAGGTTCCCAAAGCGTATGGGATTGGTTGTTAAACCTGATTGTCCTTCCAAGCAAAGTTGACGCGCCAAACCATGCTGGCCATGTGCACTGGGGATTCCAGTTTTTGTTGCGCCAACCCAGCCTTCCTGCCCGTTATGTGACGAATAAAGACTACTCCAGACTTTCCCCCAGCCAACAAACTGAATTCAGCCACTCAGAAGACACCAATCGTCTCATTGGTCAAAGTGTTATGGCAAAACTGGAGTCTTGTGCTGAAAGCTTAATAGCTCAAGGGAAAAAGCTGTCGCTGACCGGTCATTCATCCGGCGGCAGCATGGCCATTATTGCGGGAGAGATTCTTGAGCAAAAATACCCAGGTTCCATTAAGCGAATTGTGACCTTTGGGCAGCCGGCAACGGGCTTCTGGACTTTCAAGCAACGATACAGACTAAAAAGCCGTACCTATCGTATCTGCTGCGATGTCGACATCGTGACGTTTTTGCCCGGCATTCCTTTAATGTTCTGGCATGTTGGCGAATTGCTCTGGCTACACAATGACAAGATTTACCACAACATGCCGTCTCTGGTTCGCATCATCAGAGTCTTAACCAGTTGGCTCTTGCGTCCTATTGCTTACCATTTTATGGACAAGTACATTCGCCGGAAAGATTACTTCGACAAGCATTAGAGATGCCTTAAATATCACCAATTCCCAAATTCTCAGCGCTCTCATGAAATTTTTCCGTTCGAGAAATCTGTATCTATTCTGAGTCATGATTAATTGAAGGAAGTTCTAGAAAGTCCCGACTGCGTTTTAAACACCCCATTCCTTACTCATACTTTGCCTTCAAATTATTACATTCATTTCTCATCTTCTAATTAGCGTTCTTTCCAGACCAACGCTCGCAAAAGGTGTAAGGATCTCCTGAAAAAATATCAAAAAACACCCCATCTCATAAACGAGAAAGACGTATTCAAAATATCCGAATAGGCTCTACCCAACATCACCCCTCAGTGGATTGCATGAAGCGATGGCTTCGGTGATAGGGCCAAACCCTTCCAAAGAAATAAAGTGGGCAGAGACCCAGTTTCGGAAGCGTTAGCGAAAAGGCTCATTGAGCGTGGTGGATACGCTAACCAGAAATATATGGACGATAGGTATCTTTCATCATGAAAAAAACACTGATTTCAATGGCAGTAATCGCTGGCGCACTGACTTCCGCTCAAGTCGCCGCAAACTGTGCGGGTAATGTCTACTCGATGAACGCAGGGCGTAACCATGTCGGCGTACTTTTGGACGTTCAAGAATTGGACAAAATGACAGGTGTCTACAGCACTGACGCGCCTAACCACTCTTCATATCATTCACGTGCAATGTTCAGTGGCTCTGCCATGTCGTATGACCGTGTGACTGATCGCCTCTACTATGCCAGTGCGCCACAACCAACAGATTTTTATCTCGACGTTCCTGAAAGCGACTTCACACCTGAAGAATATGCAGCACTGGATCTTCATGCGCAAAGAATCAAGCCTTATCAGCTGGCCTATATGGATCCTGAAACCGGTGAACACGTCGCGGGCCCAACCGTTAAAAAGCAAATCATGCGCATGGCTTTCCACCCTGACACGGGTGAGCTGTATGCTTCAGATGCTACATCTATCTTCAAAGTAAATGCAGCAACGGGTGAAATCACCAACATTGGCACTTTTGATAGCAGCCTTCGTTTTGGTGGTTACTCAAGCTGGGGCTCATTTGTGTTCTATGAAGGTGAACTGCTGTTCGTTACCAATGGCCGTACATTCTCCATTGACACAACGACGGGCGCTCAAACCCTGAAAGCATTCCACTTTATTGATTTCATTGCTGCAGCAGCGCTGGATCAGAATGGTCAAATGCTGGTCGCAGCTAAAAATCAGAACGTTTCTGGTAACGTGAACAGTAATACGCTGTACCGCATCAAACCTTCAACGGGTGAAAAAGTAAAAGTCGGTCTATTCCCAAGCCGTATCAGCGCAATGGGCACCGTGACTTCTGAAGATCACACCTGTTATCCGAAAACCATTTTCCCAAGCGATCTGCAGCCTGAAGTACAAGGAATCACGCTTGCTTCGTCTTCAGTCAGCGAAGGCTCTACCGCTTACTTCACTGTGAACTTTGACAAAGCCACCGGAGATGCGAATACCAAACTCCGCGTCGCACTGAAAAATGGTACTGCAGTATTGAACAGCGACTATCGCAACACCGTTGCGCTGCTGTTCTCTGACGGCTCAACGGGTTCAGCGACTATCTCTTCCACATTGACTGAAATTACCCTGCCAAAAGGTGTAGATTCGGTTCGTATTGGCGTATCGACTATCAATGACTCTACTCACGAAAACAGTGAGTACTTCACATTGCAAGCGTGGGTGAAAGACGATAAGAGCGATGCAGACTCTGCGAATGTGACTATTGTCGATAACGATCCAGATGTAGATACCCTACTTCGCAATGCGGCAAACAGCAGTGGCGTTGCGTGGCATGGCAGCCGAGGCGGAAACTGGGGCACCAAAGATCAATGGATCCGTGGTGTTCACGCTAACATCAGCGGAACTATTCCTCCGGGCACAACCCTTGAGTTTTACCGAACTGGTACGCACCTGCGTAGCATTTCTATCAATAACGGTGGTCAATACTACGAGCAGCACTCTAACCATGAGCGCTATTACTACTCTGGTGATATTGCCTGGGCGCGCCTGAAAGGATCAAATGGCCGTTACTACAACATTCGTACCGGTCACCGTGCGCAACTGCACTGGAACAAGAATGTGGATTGTTCAAACGGTTGTTGGTCACGTATCTACAACTAATCGAAGTACAAAATGACAAAGGAGCGATTTATCGCTCCTTTTCTTATTCATTTTTCCCTTGGATTAACGCTTCGCACGCTGCAAAAACTTATCCAACTCATTGGCGAATTTCTGTCTTTCCTGCTGACTCATGGTTGCAGGGCCTCCGGTTTGAATACCGCTTGAGCGCAGCGTATCCATAAAGTCGCGCATGTTCAGTCGTTGGCGGATATTCTCCGGCGTATACAACTCGCCACGGGGATTCAACGCGACGGCCGATTTCTCAATCACTTCTGAGGCCAAGGGAATGTCTGCGGTGATGACCAAATCACCTTTTTCAACACGTCTAACGATCTCATTATCTGCCACATCAAACCCTTTCTCTACCTGAAGGCTTCGAATATAGCGGGATGGTGGCGTTCTCAAAGATTGGTTAGCCACCAACACACATTCGGTTTGAGTGCGGTCTGCAGCACGAAAAAGGACCTCTTTGATCACGGTCGGGCAAGCGTCCGCATCAACCCAGATTGTCGGCATGTCAGTTTCCTGTTTTATATTTTGCCAGAACAATATCAGCGAGTAAGGTAGGTCGCAATGGCTTACTGAGGCTTTCCACGCTCCTGGCTCGCGTAAAAAGCAGCGATGTCTTTCATGTCCTGGTCGCTCAATACCGACATTTGTTGACGCATTAGATAGCAAAACAGAACCATATTATGTTTATTTTTCAGTCAGTTAACCTTTAATTTCATACGCTTTTGGCACTAAGTTGAACAAAAATAGATTCTCTATTTTTCATCAACTTAAAAGGAGTTTTGGAGGGACTATTTAAAGAAAAAAGTGGATTTCGCCCCTATTTTTCCCCGTTTTCATCCTGTTTTGGCACCAAACTCAATTCCGTTACCAACCCGTCACCTGACAGGCGATGTCCCACCTTTTCCGCCACCCACTCCCCATTAACCCCCTCTCGAAACCCCATCAGGTTGATCCCCTGCTCGGCCGCAAGCGTTGGCATCCCGGGTAAGGTTAACGCAACCTGGCGTTCCCCACGTTGAAACGCGGCCAGTTGTGACTGGGCAGCCGCTTTGGCTTCTTCTTCATTGGGGAAAAGCGTGCGGATAGCATACGAAGGCTTCCCATCCCCTACCTTCACCCGTTTGTCTTTTGCCTCCGCCTTCACCGAATAACGTGCAGAGACACTCTGGTATCGCTCCCGCTCTGTCATCCGATACTGCCAGGTCATAACGTCACGCTTGGACAACGTGGTGCTGGGTAGCACTAACCCGCTTGCAGCTTTCACCTGCCCGCGCTTGACGAGGACCAGATGCCCGTTCACCGGTTTGGTAACCGCATCAAGTTTACGGCTGAGACGGGTCAGCAGCTGCAAGTCACTCTCATTGCTCTGGTGAATAACGTCATAGCCGACTGCGTCATAGTCCTGACCCAGAACCGGGGTGAGCCCATGTTCGCCGGCAATCGTTTCAAGAAGGGATTTCAGGAGGTACTTCGGAGAAGGGTTACCCTGCTGTTGCCAAGTGCGCGTCTTGGGCGCCTTCAGTTCCTGGTTCATGTCGGCAGCTTTGCCCTGCACCACCATCACACTGGGCGGCCCTTGACACTCGACTTCATCAATCACGAAACGCCCAAGCGGGATGAGCCCCGTTTCCTGATACCCCAGAGATACCGATAACGTGCCTCCTATCGGCGGCAGCGCGAGGTTCTCACCCCGATCATCGAGCGTCACCGTTACACTGTCAGAGGCGATACCGGCCTGGTCTTGGACGGACACGCTAAGAAGCCTTCCCTCCAATCTGGGGGTGATATCCCTGCCGTTCAGGCTGAGCTGATAGGTGGGCGTCAATCCCACAGGGACACCGTCCTCGGGCGAACGGGCTCAGGCGGCGCGGGGAGCACCAACACCTTGCCTGCCGGAAGAACAGGCCCCATGTCGGCAAGGCCTGGATTAGCCTCAAGGACACGTTCGACCGCGCCTGGTTGATGCCCATAATGACGCCACACGAGCTCATCCAAGACATCGCCCTGGGAGGTCACGATATTCATACCACTCCCCTTGCCTGCGGCAGGTGGGTCATAACCAGATCATTCACTCCCTGCTCACGCGACGCTTCTTCCTTGCGAAGGCTCAGGGCAAAACGGATCTTGCTGGCGGTACCGTCACGGGCAAAGGTGCGCTGCGTTTCGCTGATACGTTCAATCACCCAGCGGCCCAGCACGTAGCCCGAACCCTCTACCAACATCAAAGGCTCGCCTTTGTCGGCTTCCCTTCGCATCGCCGCTAACTGGCCGAGACCGCCGCGGTAGTGCGGGTACAAGACCCCTTCCAAGGTCAGCGTGTCATCGCCGGGTCCCACAAACTGGAGCGAGGGCAACACGCCCAGACGTTCATGCTTTTTCCACCGGTATCCGGTTTCTCTCGACGCCATCTCATACGCAGCCGTGTCCACACTGAAGCGGTAACGCCCCAACATCATCATCATGGCAAGGCATTCTCCTGATAATCAAACAAGGCGCCACGTTGCTGGGTTTTCTCCCTTGCCGCATTCATCCGCATTTCTTCCTGCACAATACGTCGGGCCAACGCTTCTCCGTCTTCGCCGGGTTGCTGAACCACCGTGATGGTGCTGTTGTGCTGAATGGTGCCGGCCTGCGCCTTGGCCATGGCGGTCGATGAACCCGGGTTATCCTCCCCAAACGCCCAATCCCACGCAGAAGACAGGCCATCTTTGGCACCATCCCACGCGCCACCTATGCCTTGTCCCACACTGGCAGCGGCATCGGTGACCGCGCTCATGTGCTGCGTGACCCAGCCAATACCCTCGATCAGCAATGACAGTGGCGTGAGCGCGAGCGCCAGCCCCGAAGCCAGCCACTCCCCAAACTGCTTACCTGCGGTGGCCGCTTTACCCAGCTCGGCCGCCGTGGCCGTTGTAGGAGTGAATAACGCGCTGAGCTTTTGTGCTGTCCAATCCAGCAGCTCACCCAATCCCGAGAACAGCGGCAGCAAGGGCGCAAACATTTCCCTGAGCGGCGCTGAGGCGGCGCGAAACCCTTCCATCACTCCCAGACCAAACGCCTTGATGCGATCCCAAAAACGGACAACCAGTCCGACGGCCACCGTGAGCGCAGTGATAAGCAGGCCAATGGGTGTGACCACAAACGCCAGACGCAGCACCGAGCCTGCGCGGGCCAGTGCCCCCAGTTTTGACGTCAGCAGCAGTACCCCGTTTTTCGCCGCGCCCACCGCCTGCCAGCCAAAGGCACCCAAGGCCTTCGCCGACAGCAAGACAGACAACACAAACTTACCCGCCATGAGCGCGGTGAGCCCAATCAAGAGCGGTTGCCAACCGCCCAGCGCGCCAACCACACCATGTATCTTCTGGGCCATGTCCACCAAGGTTTCACCAAACGCCCACAGGCCTTTCATCGCCGCGATCAAACCTTCTGCCACACGAGTGGCATAGGCTTGCAGCTGGCCATTGTCAGCGAGGGTATTGAGGCTGTTCAGGATGCCGGAGAGCTTCTCTTTCATGAAATCAAACACCCCCGCTTCCATCACCATGTTGGCGAAACGGGTCCATTGGTCAGCAATGTTTGAGAGCATCCCTGACCAGGTGCGGGAAAGCCGCTCCATAGCGCCGGAGTATTTCTGGTCAAAGATTTCAGAGAGCGTTTCTTCAATGGCCTTGCGGTCGTTTTTGTTGACCGCCACGGACCGTTGCGCGCCGCTACGGTCGGTAAAGGCATAGGTGACAGTGTCACCCTCTGTACTGGCTTTGATGCCAAACTCTTTCAGGCGTTCATTCTCGCCCGTTACCGCATCCGCAATCGCTTCCACCGCCTGTATCAGGTCTTTGCCCATCGCAGAGGAGGTATTACCAAGGGTCTGCAACAGACCATTGGTGGGGTCCATGCCATACGCCCGAAGCTTCACAAAAGCCTCGTTCACTTCTGCCAGTTCATAGGGCGTTTTGGTCGCGAAATTGCTCACCCAATCCATCGCCTGCTTGGCTTTTTCGCTGCTGCCTTCGGTGGTTTCCAAGATGGTTTGGAACTTTTCAAACTGGGCAGCAGTATCCACAAACTGGCTTTTAAAGCCCCACGCTCCAAGGCCGGCCACTACTCCCAGTTTCAGTCCCAGTGAGCCGGCTTCGTGTGTCGCGCGTTGTAATTGGTTGGTGAGGCCGCCAAGGTCCCCACGCAAGCGGGAGAAAGACTGGATAGCCAATTTCTGTCTGGCCATGACGCGATTAGATGCGGCCAGTTTATGGCGAAGGGTGGCCTGTCTGTCTGCAAAGGCTTTTGCGGCGCCACCTGCCCCACGGTATTCCTCAGACAGATGTGCCGTGGTGCGTTGGATACGGCGCACCGGGGCGGTCATTTTGTCCACCGCCTTCAGCACCACTGAGACAGCTAAATCAGCCATGCGATCCCCCTGCTCTCAATTTGGCTTCCTGGTGCCAGCGGCGGATATCGGAAAGGTCGAGCGCCCAAAGCTCACTGGGCGGCCAGTGAAAGACCGCCGCTAGATCGGCTAACACGCCATAGAGGTGTCCGTCGAGCCGGGCGTCGTTAAAAAACCGGCCACCACATCACTCACGGTCTGGAAATCGCTCGCATCCAAATCATCGATGGCCGACGGTGGCAGTTCAGCCAGGTTGGCAATCAGGCCAATGGATTTGGCAATCTCGCCGCCCTTGGCCGTTTCCATGTGTTTCAAATCGCGTGCTTTCGGACGGCGTAAAGTGATAACGTCGATGCGCTCACCTTCGACGTCAATCGGGTAATCGAGCGTGATGGTTTCCATGGGTTACAGTCCTATGTGTTTGCGCGTGTCTGCCAGTTGGTCCACACCATCAATCTTGCGCACCATGTTGGCGACATCAATTTCGTGTACTTCTGCCCCGTTCAGCGTGAGCTTGTAATAGCGCAGCGACATCGCCACTTTCACCGGCGTGTTCTCACCACTCTTCCAGGTACCAAAATCCACTTCCGTCAGGATGCCGCGAAGCGTCACGACCAACGGGATTTCGGTGCCGTCTTCTTCCGAGAGTACGGCGCCGCGCACGGTAAGCGGAACACTGCTGCCCGCTTTGAGCCCAAAGCTTGTCAGCACGTCTTTGTCGAACTTGGACAGGGTGAAATCTGTTTCAAGTTTCTCCATGCCCATGTCGACATCGATGGGGAGGTTCATCCCGCCGCCCCGGTATTCTTCGGTTTTCAGTTTCAGCTTGGGCAGGTTCAGCTCATCAATGACGCCGGCATAGCCTTTACCATTGACGTACAGGTTCATTTCCCTGAGCGTGTCTTTGAACATCAGACGATCTCCTCAAGGTAGTCATTGACCAGACTTGAGCGGAAGGTCACATGCTCAGCCGGAAACGGGGGCGTGAAATCAAAGTCGAAGAAGACTTTGCCCTGGGAGATATTGGACGGGGTATTGAGTGCAGGATCAGCCCAACACTCCCCACCAATGATGGCGCCGATAGCTTTGAGGTCGCGAAGATAGGCATTCACCCCTTCGGTGACATCTTCGAGATAGGTTTTGGTAATGTTGCGGTCCACCGCCCAAAGGTGAGCCCGCAAAAGGCTTTCATTGATCATGTCTGCCGTTCGCCGGACAGACAGGAACGCCCATTTGGGGTCACTTGAGCAGGTACGGTTACCCCACAGGCGAAAACCGGTTTTCTGGATGACCGTCGCTACCTCGTTTTCATTGAGATAGTTGGCACGGGCATTGGTATCACCCAGGGTAAAATCCACCGCCCGCTCGGTACCAATGATGCCGTAGATTTCCAGGTTCGACGGTGACCACCAGAAACCTCGATCATTGTCAGAACGTGAAATCAGCCCTGCGACGCGCGGACTCATGGGCTCCACCTTTTCACTGGCTGTGGCCACATCAAACACCCGGGCTTTGGGATCCACAATGTAAACACGGGCGCTGCCGAAATTTTGCCGGTAAGCAATCGCCGCTGCATCATTGGTACTCGGCCCATCGGCGATGATGACCGCACGCAAGCGCTCAGCAATACCCATTAACTCAGAGACCACCGCTTGCTGCTCACTGAATCCGGGCACAATCAGGATCCTCGGGGCAACACCTAACAGGGACTCGGCCGCGAGCAAGGCTTGCAATCCTTCATAGTCACCGGTGTCAGTGTTCACCCCGCCGAGGACATGGGCGAGTTGCTGGTTAGGATCGTCGTCCGTCTCCACACGGATAACAACCACCATCGCGCCTGCCTGATCAAAGATGCCATCAATGGCGGAAGGGATAGAACCTGATTTGCCAAGCGGCGCTGCTTCAGAGCGGCGGCCTGCAATCAGGACCGGGGTGTTTAACGGGAAAAGCGTGGCGTCAGCGTCCGGGGCGGTGCCCACTACACCAATAACAGAGCTTTTGACGGTGCGGATAGGACGGGGGCCCCCATCCAGCTCGACCACTTCGACCCCGTGCAGAAACTGTCCGGGCATGCGATATCCTCATAGGGCAAGAAATGCCCCGAGGATGCCGCGGGGATTGAGAGAGGTTCAGGTGAAAAGCTGCAGGTTGGAGAGTCACGGGCATTCGCTGAGGTTTATCGTTGCCTCGCCGACCCGTTTTTTATCTAAGTCGAAAACTGAATACCTCACTGATACATAGTCGCGAAAATCGGTTTTAAACTCCCTACACACATCGATGGCTACACCCTCTCTATCAAATTCATACGTCTCACCTTCCCGGAAAACATCGTTGAACGTATAAAAGTATTCAAGCACCAAGTATTCACCGACAATATCGTCCCAAGTAAGCTCTTCATCAAATTTAATCGGTAGCGTTTTTTTGACGGCTTCGGCTGTATTGAAGATCAATTTTTGCTGTTTGAGTTTATCCAAGAATTCATCAAAGTGAACATTGAACGACGCTTCAAACAGTTCACTATTCGTAGCCGCCAGCTTATTCAGTTTTTCTTTCGCATTATCAATGGTTTTTAGGCCAGCAAAACACCTGTCAGCAGATTCTTGGTCTTCTTTCGACATTTTTTCACCGTCCTTGGCGCGTTCAATAAAATCCTGGCTAAAAATCGGTGCACAGATTTCAGTCATCAAGTTTTCAGCCAGTATTTGCATCTCTCCTTTTGTGAATACTCTTCGGTAAGTATTTGCTGTTCTCTCGCGAAAAGAATCTGAGTAAATGCTATTGATAAAATCTTCTATCACTGGCAGAAACTTCCTATCACCTTCTTTCTTTAAGATTTTATTGGCCCAGGTTTCTATGACTAGCGGTATGCTGCGATCAATACTGCTATCCACATACTGCCGATACACATCCTTCTCTTCTGCAACTGCTATCGACGACAGACACGCCAGCGTCATCGCACCTAACCAAGCTGTTATTTTCATCTGCACATCCTTGCGCGTGGGTTATTGGGGAAAGTCCTGTGGACCAAGGTTATCGACCGCCCAGACATATAGGCCGGTGAGGGGCCATTTGGCCTCAATGAGTTGATCGCGGAAGACCTGCGTGACCTGTTTTTGGGTAAACGGTAGCTCGGCGCGGAACTGACAAAGGATGTCATGCACCAGGCTCGCTTCCCACGTCCATGGCTTGCTGAACCGCAGCGTGCCGTCTGGCGTGCCTATCGTGACCAACCCAAAGAGGTGCCATTTGGGGGAGCAGCCGTCCCAGGCATAACCGGTTTTGACTGTGATTTGACCGTGTTCAATTTTGGCCCACTCATTGTCAAACACGACACCATCAAAAATCGCGTGTTGGTAATAGAAAGGTTCCGTGAGGCGAAAGCGCCAGACATGCATGGTCAACGTTCCTTTTCAAGCTCTTGAGCCACTACCGTAGCACGTGATTCGATGTCTGCGACGACGTTATCGATACCCTTTGTGAGAAACGGCAACAAAACGTCGCCCTGCTCTACTTTGCCCAGAAAGCGCTCGGCCATTGCGACGAAAGGCGCAGCGGCGTTGTTGACCTCTTGAAGGTCTTTGGCCGTGTGCAGATTGATAACCAGTTGAGAGAAGCCATACAGCAGAAGTTGAACTCCATCCGCGGTGGTACCGAGCAGTGATTCCGCATCGCCAGCACGCGAGGCAATCGCCGCCCTTAACCGATGTACCTGGCCACGCGCCACCTCCTCTGCCGTGAGTCGTTTAAGTTCTGCTTCAACCTCGCCTATGCCCGGAACAGAACCGTCAATAGAAAGGTTTCCCGGATAGTGCTCAATGTTGTCATCAGTAAGGATGAATGGACGTCCTTCAGCCAGGTTTGAAACTGCCAGTGATAATTGACTCATGACTCTGCTCCTTGCTCTTCTGGTAGGTTACCCACTTTTATCGCCAACAAGGACGAAGAACCATTGACATCCGATATGATTAGAGGACTAGGTCCCAGATTATGCCAATACACTTCAACATCAATATCATCTCCAGCCTTAGCTGGTGTGACAAAAGTGGCACCAACAGTAAGATCTATGTTGGCATTCAGGCTATTTTTGTTAAAACCAAACACGACTCGGCGCTGCTCATCAGCCACTTTGACGCGGTACTTGTTCCATTGGTAACTGGAATTGACGGATGACCACTGGCGTATTGATGTAAAGATGGCATAGAGGCCATCCTGGTTCACGGTCACTTTGATCGGAATAGGGATCCATAAATTGGCGGGTTTAGTTCCGAGATTAATGTTTTTTGAACCAGTGTCGTACTGTTCAAAATAGAGCCCACCGCCTTCCTGAATGATGGTTCCGTTTGTGAAAGCAGCGACTGCTGCATCAATGTCGTCAACTTTGTTGTCGACTACCTCCGTCAATTGGTCGGCTGCAGTCACAAGTCGTGCAATATCTTCTTCAAGGGCCATAGTTACTCCTCAAGCTAAACGGTGAACAAGGTAGCGGCGCATGGTATTGATGGATGCAGTGGCTAGGCGAGCGAGCTCAGGGGCAAAAAGGATGTTCAGGTCTGCGCCTGTATCTACTACGTTGATGGAGTCAGCAGGGATACCATTGAGAGACAGGTCAAAAGCCAATACCAAATCAATCGTGGGCGATTTATACGCCAAAGCGCCTTCAGAGGCGGAATACACCGCGAGCAAGGTGCCGTCATCGAGATAGAACCCCACTTCGCGCACCCAAAAGGCGTGGTCCGTGTCATCAATCACATTGAGGTGCACCTGATGCGCACCTACCCGTTTGCCACTGGCGATGGACAACCGGTGGACTTCACTTTCAAGGACCGTGCGGGTTTGGTCAGGCGCGTAAGCCCCTTCTCCCAAGCCTACCTGGGTGATTTTGGCATCAAGCCCATCTTGCGTGGCATTAAACAGAGCCTGCAAGCCTGCTTCCGTCAGTGTCGGCACCAATACGGTACTCATGGCATTCTCTCTACCGGGAAAGTAGACGGTATCGTGCGACGGCGAAGCGGCGGCGGTTCAGGTGCATTGCTGCACTTACCCGCAATGACACCGGGCGCCATCCCACCGGCTGGCAATCGCCCCGTTGTTTCGTGACCATCCGTTGAGACGGTATTACCAAGCCTATCCCCAGCGCCGCATCCAATCTGGCACCCACCAGAAAGTCAAAATGGGCACGGACTGGTTTCACGCTCTCTACGGCGCGCCTGACCGATGCATACAGCGACGGGTTCAGAAACACGGCATCACTGGTGTAAGGGTTTGCATTTGCCCAGGCAATGAAGACAAAGGTATGCGGGGTTGATGATTGGACTCTGGCAAGCGCCATGTCATCGGTATCCTGAAACCACTCTAGGAAATCAACCGAGACACCCAGTGCTGCAAGTGCCCGCCTCACCGCGCCCACGGTACCTTTGTGACGGTGGATGGTGGCGGCCTGCTTGATGGTCTCGCGTTGAAGGGCTTCCGGCCACTGTGCATCCCAGTCTTCCACCGACAAGGACCAGGCAAGCCAGGGCAATAGATCTTTCGGGCAGGTATCAGGGCTCCAAAGCTGTCCATTTGGCACCGGAATATCTCTGCATAGACTTTGCTCCAGAGCGCGCTCTTCCCCTGAGGCATTGGGCGGTAGCAGCGATTTACTCATCCTTGACCTCCAGACTCAGCGTCTCGCACCAGGCCGCCTGATGACGGGCCACGACCAGATCGTCGGCCGGTGACAGTAACTGCACATTTTTAACCCCGGGCTGATGCAATGCGGCAAACAAGCCCGAGCGATTGATATGGCGCCCAAGACGGTGTTCGCGGGTTATGTATTCCCTCACGGCCTGCTCAGCCGCGGCCATGGCAACCTGCAGGTCAGGCCCCTCAAAAAACGTCAGGCGGGCATGGACGGTATAAGTCACCACCTCTGCCCCCTGCACCGTGACCTTGTCAGTCAGCGGCCTCACGTCTTCGTCATTGAGTGCGTCAGAGACGGTACCCAAAAGCGCCAACGAGGCCTCGCCCTGTCCGTCTTGAGACAGCACAGTCACCAACACTTCCCCCGGTGACGGGCTTTGCACATCGACATCTTTCACCTGTCCCGAGGCAGACAGCGAATGGTATTGGTAGGCGCCGACAGGACCGGCGGTACTCAGTCCTTCCAGTGAGAGCGGAATGCGCACCCGGTAGATCTCGTCATCTTCGTTGATGTCAGGGACCGGTGGGGACGCCTCTGCGTCGCCTTGCTGTATCACCCGTCGGGGCACATTGAACAAGGCGCCAAGGTGTTCGAGGTCGTTATCTTTCGCATACGCCACCATCACGGCGCGCGCGGCATCGTTCACCCGCTGGCGAAGCAGCATTTCCCGATAGGCAGCAACTTCAAGAATTTTATAGGCCGGATCGGATTCGACCGTGGCGGAAAATGCCGGGGCGCGGCGTTTCAAGTCGGCCAGCATTTCCGTCAGGATGGCCTCATAATCGAGCGCCTCCACCACATTGGGGGAAGGCAGTTCGGCCAGGTTGATCACACTGCTCACAATACCAATCCTCTTAACGTGACCGGCCGCCCTTGGGGCAGGTATTCCCCCGCCAGATCCAGTGTGACGTGACCGGCGCGGATATCCGTCACGGCGACCTGCAACAACTTAAAACGGGGCTCCCAGCGCTCTATCGCTTCGGCGGTCGCGACATAGATTTCAGCGATCGTGGCGTCATTGAGTGGCGCATCGATGAGCTCAAACAGGCGTGACCCATAGTCGCGCCGCATCACCCGGGTGCCTATTGGCGTGGTGAGAATGTCTGTCAGACTTTGCCTGAGGTGCGCGATGCCGGTCAGCGCTTTACCATCTTGGCGGCTCATCCCCTTCATTGCTGGGCACCCGGCTCAGACGTGTTGGCTTGGGTTTCTGGTGACCGGTGTCGGTGGCCGTTGTATATCACCCGGTCTGCCTGCATCGAGCGGATCTTGTCCGAGATATCGCCGGTGGCGGTGATGTTCCCTTTGACGGTCACGTTCCCTTCCACGGTGATGCCCCCTTTGGCAATCAAGGTGGTGGTGGCCCCCGGTGGCAGCAGGATAGACAGTGCATGTCTGGCGCGGTCATAACTCATGTCTGCCCCGTCAGCAAACTGCACACGTCTGACGGTTTCGCGCTGGTCAGTGTGGGGATAGAGATTTTGGTAGATAGCCGGCAGCACCACGCCAAGTTCAGGCTCGCCACAGGGACTGAGTACCACCACCTGCTCACCCACTTCGGGCGCCCAGAAACTGACGTCCGGCCCTGCCCGCTGGGTGACCCACGGTAACCAGGTCGTGGTGAGAAAACCGGTGCTGACTTTGACGTGTCCGGTATTGTAATCCGCGTCGACCACCTGCCCGGTCATCAGGAGGTTTGATAGCCGGCGCTCAAGCTCGGCCAGCCGTTGGAGTATCAATTCCATCATGGCGTCACCTTGTCATAGGCCCCGGCCTTGCCATCCTGTTCCCGATCATCATTGAGGTAGACCTCTGAGGGGAGCACGCCCCCTTGCCAGATGTCCTCTCCGATGCGCAGGGTCTGGGACCAGGTCACCGCCCATAAGGCGACACCCTGTTTGTCTACCGAGCCGGAAAAGAGGTTCTCGGCGCTCACTTTCTCTGCACCGGTTAAGGCGGTCATGCCCCAGCGCTGGGTCGGAACCATGTCCAGTAAGGCTTCCACAATCGCGAGTGCCGCTTCGTCTTTGGGAAGTCGCCGTTTGTCGCCGGTCATCACGAACGCGGCCAGCCGGACGGTGATGTCCCGCTCCCCGGTCTGGACCTCACCGGTATCCGGTACCGCCATCAGGGCGACGCGCACCGCAGGCAGACGCGTCACGATGCGTCGCAACTCGTCGAGATTGAAGCGTCCGGGGTGGCTATCGACCGCGGCAAGTGCCGGCAGCTTTGCCCTGATGGTCGTGATGATGGCCTGACGCAACGCAGTCAGCCTCATGCGGCGTCCTCCAAGATGGTATCCGCCCAGGCATTGAGCGCCGCTTCGAGGGCGAAGAGGTCATCGTCATTGACCCCGAGAAAGGCCCGTTGGGGAATACCGCGACGGCTGTCCCCGTATTGGTGGGTCGAGGCGTACACGAGATTACTCCCCACTTCTGCCCCGTCTTCCCTCACCACAGACACCAAGGAATCAATCAGGTGGCCTTCGTTCTCGAGCAAGCGGTGATTGCCGTGACGGGTGGCGGCGTAGCTGTCTGACCAAGCCGGCCAGAGGTTCCCGTCAGGGCTGCGTTTGTCGTCTTCCAGGCGCGCCCGCGTCTGGCTTTCCACCAGATTCGCCAGGGCGCCCATGGCTTCTTGGGTGTCCACCTTGGTCAGGCGCAATAACACCCGGTTTAAGCGGTCAATGCCGCGCAGATCCAACGCTGCGCCCACGGCCATCAGTAACGCTCCAAGCCGGCGCGGGAAAAAAGACGCTCGGCAGACGTGAACACCATGCCGTCATCATTGAGGCTGCCGGGTTCGTCGTCCGTGGGCGCATCCAGACCGAGCTCCACCCGGCCTTTGGCAATGTTCTCGAGCCACTGGATAGCATCCTCGAAGCGCTGGCGTTTCTCTTCAGTGGCGCCGCCTGCATCGTCGGCGAGCCAGTACAGGGCAATGTCGACACACAAGCGGGTCAACAGGTCCGGCACCTCCAGCAGCGGCAAGGGATAGCGCGTCCCGAGGTAAGAATTCATCAGGCCCGTCGCATCATTCAGGCTGCGCTCGGCTGCTTCCTCATCGAGGGCGTCGTCTTGATCTTTATCGGCCAGCGGGTACACGACGTCTTCGCCGTACCGCGCCAGCATGTCATCTACGGTTGCGTACATCACGCCTCCTTGAGCCGGTCTTGGTATCGGCGCCATGCGGTGTCGCGCTGCGCCGCACTGATGTCTTTTTCCAACACGGCTTCAATGGCCTTCACCGAAGGCTTTTTGCTGTCGTCCAGCATGCCGATGACTTCAACGATGTCATCGATGAGCGGGTCCGGTGTCGTTGGCGTCTCGGGGAGCGGTTCACCCACCACCAGACGCGGTTCATGGGCAATAGCCTCGCGCTCCGCGTCTGTGAGCTCAGAGAGCGTGAGGGTTTTGCCCTCGTAGGGAAAGTAATGGCCGGCACGGCGAAACCCCGGCGGCTGTTTGGCACGGACAAACCACGTGATGGGCATGACGGGCCTCCTTAGAAAAAAGCCCCCTTTCGGGGGCAAGGGTGCGGCTAGCGGTTAGAGGAAATCGGGAATGACCACCTTGAACTTGCCCCTGAGTTCATTCGAGACGGTGTTGCCGTCATCGGCAAAGAGTTCACGGGTCAGCAGCTGCGTGGCCTGCTTCTCCATCGAAACAGGGATAACCAGCATGTTCGGTTTGATGCCGAGCGGCCTTCCACCGTCGGCTTTGAAGGCGCGCATGGTGCTGTAGGCCTGCCAGAGCGTGTCGACGTTGAGCTCCGCTTTCACGCCATAGGCCATCTGCCAGAACCCAAAGCCCACGTTACAGCGAAGGTCGACACCGTAGCGGTAGAGTTTGCGCATGAAGACGTCTTCATCGTCTTCTTTGGTCATGGCCACGAACTTGGGTTTCTTGCGTTCCTGAAAGATGATGGGCTTGATGGCACGGGTGGTGTCGAGTAGGTACCAGGCATCGCCGGCATAGTTTTCATCAACCAGCACGTTCGACACACTGATGTCGGTCCCCTGCCCGTCATGTTGGTCGTTGACCGGGTGGTCGGCATCAAAGAAGTTCTGGCCGTCATAGCAGGCGGTGGTAAAGCCGTCCTTGAGCATCGGGAAGACCAGCTCATCAGGGAAGGCAGATGTCGCCCGTCCCATCTCCTGCATCATGGGGCTGTAGATACCGAGGTTGTCATCTTCGATGTCGGTGCGTTTGACGCCGACAGTCGATTCAAAGTCCTTGTTAAAAATCTGGTAGCCGTGCGCTTCCATGTCCTTGATGACCCTGTCACCCACCCACTCGCGGAACCCCGGCCATTGCCCGAGCCAGCCATAGGTGTTCGAGGCGGTGGTCGACTTGATGATGGTGGCGACTTCCTTGTATTGCGGGGTCGCCATCCCCAAACCGCCCTGATAGGACGACTTGAAGCCGGTGAACAGGCTTTTGATGAGTTGCGGGGTAATGATGGCCATTAATCAGTCTCCTTCGCGGCGGTGTAGGCGTCTTCTTCAATGCCGAGCAGGCGACACGCCACGCGGTCTTCTTCGGTCAGCGATGTCTGGTTGCGGGCCCTGTCATCAAGGCCGCTGTCATCGCCAATGGTGGGCGCGGTTTCGGCGTACTTTTCAAAACGCGCAAGCCCGCCCTCTTCCTTGCAGCAGGCGCGGTGATAGTCGACGGTCGCCGGCGTAATGACCCCGGCCTTGAGCGCCTTGTCCAGCGTCTCTTCAATCTGTTGGTTGAGCGCTTTTTCACGCACCTCCTTCAATGCCGATTCAGCATCCTGCGCGCGGTTTAAGGCAGCATCGTGGTCAGCACGTGGCACGAACTTGTCTATCGATGGGTTCTGCGCCTGATTGAGCGCCGTGGCTTTGTCATCTTTGAGCTGGTTGATGGCCGACACGGCCTGCGCATCGGTCGCCTCAGGCGGCAACGCCAACGCGGTACAAATCGCCAGGGGTAATGGCATGGTGTCCTCTCTGTCGGTGGTCGTGCGCCGGTTGAGCGCGGTCAGGTGTAGGTTCGGCTGGTTGGTCAGCCCTGCCGAGTAAAGCTGGAGAATGCGTTTGGAATTGATGTCGAACGTGAAGACCGGAGACAGGTAGCGGTAGGCCTTCTGGTCCACGAGGTCACGCCCCGTGTCGTTCCATTCGACCTGCCCCCAAATCGCTCCACCTTCACGCGCCTGAAGCGCCTTTATCCACCCCACCGCAGGCGCCGGTTCACCGGCTTTGCCTTTGATTTCGGTGGCGTGTTCGATGTCGATGGGCAGGTCTGCGCCATTGGAAGCAAAGGCTGCGACAATCGCATCGGGGTCATCATTGACCCAGCTGCGCCCATCACGGCCGGTAATGGCGGTCCCCGCTGGGATAAACTCGGCCCACACAGACGCCCCACCCTCGGCGCTATTGGTCGCGAGAGCTAAGATATCAGTGGTGAGGATTAAGGTTTCAGTGTTCATGCCCGCACGGTAGCGCGGGCAGATTGGAGGGGATTAGGTGAAAAGGTTCATGACAAATTTATACAAAACATGGTAGAGCTTTACTCTGATAATTCAGAAAACACTTCTTTTATACTACTGATAACTTCTTCCGAAATTCTTTTGTTTTCTTCTAGACTAATTTCAAACCTATCCGTAAGTTCATTTAAGCCTATAAATTGTGCACGTATGAGAATGTCAAATTTTTCAAAATCAAATTCAACCATCGGTTCCCCATTCACCTCATAACTTCTGGTGGTAGCTACGCATAAAAGGAAAACTCTAAAAGAATGATAAAATCCGTCTTTTTTCAAAAAGTAGAAAAGAAATGGGATGTGTTGAAAGAGCTGAACAACGTACTCTCTAACTTCAGCAATCTGATGTAGCTCCCTATTGTCATACCCATACCCATCAAAAGTAATCTCCAATTTAGAGCAGTATTTTAGTGCCAATTCCTTATTAGCAGAAAAGTGGTTTAACCTATCTATTATCTTTCCAAAGGATTTATTTTCGACATCTGACCTTTCAATGACCAGATGGCAATCAACTGATGGCTCTTGAATATTAATCTTAAAAAAACTATCACCTTCATAACTCTGAATAACCCTGAAGAGATTAATATAAAAATCAACATTTTCATTTAGATAAACATTCAAGTGAGAGTGAGGGTGAGTATTGTCACACCCCCTCCACCTTTCATTGTCGTAAATATGATTTCTAGCTATCCCTTCATCTATATCCATCCTATAGTTTCTATAACTCAAACCAAGATCCTCTAAGATATCTATGTGACGACTTTCCTTAGAGCCAGACATCCCAGAAGAAAGCAAATAAGAAACTTTACCATCATAATATTTTACAAGAAGCTCATAGAAACTAATCAGTGGTTTACTACCTTTTAGGACACCGTAATATGTTCTTACCACGTTACCATTTTGATTAACTTGGAATTCATAGTGAGGAGCAAAACCGAGATTATTATCATATTTCAAGTAATTATAAAGAGTAAAAACGCCATTTCCGGGATTAAAAATCCTAGCCTTTACATGAGATATAGGATAATCAGATTCAATCTCACTAATTATTCTATTAAAGTGATTTAACCATATCTCGTTGTCATAAAGCGCTAATTTCACCCTACTTTTTAGAGACTCAAGCTCACTTTTATCCTCCACTACTATCTCCATTGAAAGCTTGTGACCACTACTTCCATTCTCAGACCTTAACTCAGAAATAATGGTATCATCACTAAGTAAATCATTTCTTGAGAACATCCCGAATCGCTCAATTGTGATTGAACAATCTTTTTCAATTAGATCATCAACTTTTGCGCCATATCCAGGCTCTGCGTCATCAAAGAAAAAGCCGTTAATGTTGCCTAAAGCTTGATTTTGAAGAAAAAGAGTTTTCTTAGATTCATCATTTATTCCTTCCACCCTATCCAATACATATTGATACTGTTCTTCTTCAAGATTTTCTTTTATAAATTCTAACCAATATCTTTCGCTTTTCGACTGCAAGGAAAATATTACAACATATTTACACAAACTTAGCCGTATATTTCCCTCACCAATACCAATGGTATAAGATAGCATTGATTGCCTAGTTAATTGTGGCTTGGGAATTTCAGGTTTTTTCAACTCGAAAGTGGCAATAATAAAGTCATCAATATTTGAATTCTTACAGATTCTTTTAATTGAGTTAATACCTTTGGATAATGATTTACTATTTCTATACCAAAAAATCTCAAAGCAGGGAGATATAGACCTACCTTTATTAACAGGGAGAGGATTCACTAAAGACACATTTATGATTCCATTACTCTCACAAAGATCAATCTTAAGCCCTGTAACAGAAATACTAGAATCTTTCACAAATCTAGAGAATGGTACTAATAGTTCATCCCAATCTGTAGAAGCAATAATCACTTTAATCTCATCGTCATTGGCACCAAGATAATTCTTTACACCTTCCACATATTTAATTAATTCGTGTATAGCTTCTCGTGTAGCAGCCTTTGTTCTCTTTAATTCGATAAGTACATGTTTACCGTCATGATCTCTCGCATAGATATCAATGAAACCACGTGTTCCTAAATGGTTTGGGATGTATTTTTCTTTCTTAATAACAGTCAATCCAGAACACAATAGATCAATATTTCCAACTAATAGGTCTCTGAGTTTATTTTCATTCATATTAATCTCATTGTATCAATAAAATTTCGGGTAGGTATAGCGTACGTAAATCTAAAGAGAGTTGTATTGATTATTCTACCTAGGCAATTTCATCATAAAGTCATCTACTTTCTCGAAAAGGAATTCGTTGATGTCATCGCCTCTGCTCTTAGCTAAAAGCAAAGCTTCAATGTCTTCATCTGACAACGGCAAGATAAGTTTACCGTGCTCTCTCATCGCACCAGCACAGGCGAGCTTTCCATTTTGGCTGATACCTTTTCTGGAAACTAAAAAACAGACCTTACGCTTTGCTCGCTCATAAAGGTATTTCTCAGTTGTGTAGACTTGACCCTGACCAATCTCATCTTGATAGTTCTTAAACTCGAAGAGGACGTACATAGAATCGAGACCTTGAGAAATGAACTTCCAAACATTTGCATGCCCAGTAACTCGACAAACCAAATCGTAGCGATGCAGTTTGTCGTCGGTGGTAGTTTGAGTCTGCCATCCCTTTAGGTCGTTTTCGAAAAGGTGTTTAAGGATATCCGTCATCACTTCTTCGTATGTACCGGAATCATCACGACCTGGTTGTATAGCCTTTAACTTTCCCAACAGCTCTAAAGAAGGATCTGGCGCTTCGAGCGTAAAGCCTTTCAAGCTGCCTAAGGAACTAGTTTTGAACTTATAATCATCAGGACTTCCTTCTCCGACGATTCTTGACTTTAGATCTATCTCAGTCAATGCAACCAATTGCGATAACCAACGGATTTTGTTGGCTGTTAAATTCAAAATTGCGTCTAAATCCAGAACCTCAACTCCATAGAGGTATTTAAGCTGGTTTTTCGTAGTTTTAGGCACATCACTAGATACCAATAACATCCCATACTGAATCCCATGTTTTCTTGACCCATTAACAAGGATTTCCGCTGACTTAATTAATGCATCAAAAGGGTAAGTGTCATTTCGGGTAAATTTCGTAACTACGGAGATCTTTGCTTGTTCGGCTTTTTGAATCGCAAAGTCGGAAAACGACCTGTGATCACTCCTTGATTCAACAACATACCCGTTGGCCTCAAATATTCCTTTGCATATAGATTCAAATTCGTTGTCTTTTTGCACATTGATGGCTTCTGCAAAAATATTCATGAGTTAATACCTCAATATAAATCTCCGGGTTTTGGCATCCAGGCTCACCACATACCCCAGCCCCTCCAGCCTCGCCTTCACAGGCTGGATGATCTTCTCTTCCATCTCTGCGCTGATGACATCAAAGCCGGTATCCACGGTCACTTCCGTCACCCCTTGACGGGCCATTCGCGAAACTTCTTCCAGGCACTTGGCAACAAGCGCTGCAGCTCCATCCTCCAACGCATGTTCAGCCAGCTTTTTTGCATCAGCGGCAGAGAGCTCGCCGGTTGGAGTGGTGGTGATAAGGCCTTTTTCTAGGCGATGGACAATTTCCGCATTTACAGAACGGCCTGATGCTGTAGCGGAGCCATGCAAATCTAATTTCAAGGATTCAGGTAAGCGAATGTTTATCTGGGGATCTTTTCTGGCCATTGTCTTCTTCTCAATTTTAAGCATTGACAACGTAGCACCGTACTACCATCCTATCAATGGTAGCACCGTGCTTATATTTCTATCACGCCAACTAGAGAGGCGAATCAGATGAAAAAGGAAAGAAAACCTTATATACAAATTAACTTGAGGATGCCTGAACAACTTCTGCAGTGGGTTGAATCAAAAGCTCAAGAGAATATGAGAACACGACATAGCGAGATCATGTTTATGTTCGAAACCCTAAAGAAACAGGATGAAGCAAGAAAATAAGCAAGAATGGAAGAGCCCCAAGAGGTGCAACTCTTGAGGCCCTATGTCAACACCCTAGTGATAGTAGGAGAATCGACATGTCGACTCTAGCAAACAACCATTTAGAAATCCAAAACGATATCAATCGCCTGTTGGCGCAAGCCAATGCCCTTATTGACGTTCTGTGCGTCGAAGACCAATACCGCGCCATTGATACTGTCACCCTGTCCAATGCCCTTTGGCTGTTAGGCGAACGCATCACCGACATCGACCATGCCTGCCAACAGCTGTTCAAGGAGGTCGCATGAATATCATTCCTTTTCAATTCCAGCATGCCAATATCCGGGTGATTGAGCAGAATGGCGAGCCTTGGTTTATCGCAAAAGATGTAGCTGAACTTCTGGGGTATTCGAATACTTCAAAAGCCGTAAGTACTCATTGTAAATCAACAAATACCTGCCCTACCGAAATGGGAGGTCAGGTCCGTCATGTCCAGATCATCCCAGAACGCGACGTCTACCGCCTCATCATGCGATCCAAACTACCTGAGGCGGAGAAGTTCGAAGACTGGGTGGTGTCAGATGTGCTGCCCTCGATTCGAAAGACCGGCAGCTACAGCACCGCTGACCTCTCCCGTATGGATATCCTCAAACTCGCCATGCAGGCCGAGGAAGAGAAACTGAAGCTACAAGCCCAAGTGGAAGAAGACCGGCCCAAGGTTGAGGCCTATCACCTCATCGCGGATAGCGAGGGTTCGCTTTGTATCACCGATGCCGCCAAGAACCTACAGCTGAAGCCCAAAGCCCTCTTCGCTTGGCTGGCTGCAAATCGCTGGATATACAAACGCCCTGACGGGAAAAGCTGGATTGGCTATCAAGACAAGCTGCAACGGGGATTACTGGAGCACAAGGTGACAACGGTGAATCAGCGAACCGTTGAACAAGTGCGTGTGACGTCTAAGGGGTTGGTGGTTCTGGCTGAGAGGTTGGCACCGGGGAGTTTGGGGATGTTGCGGGATTCAGGGGCTCACTGATGTGAGCCCTTTGGGGGACAGGTTTTGGTGGAGAAAGTCTAGATTTGTCTGACACGATTTTGGACAGAGGTGGCTTAGAGCACTAACTCCAAGCCTCTTTTAGGATAGTCTGAGTTTAGAATTCACCTTGGGAGTATCTGCAAAGTCGGTGACTATTCAATTTTTCTCTTCTGTATGAAGTTGCCGACAAAACTCTAGTGAGGGATTACTTGCACACATAGAAACCTGTTGTTTCTCTAGTCTTTGATTGTTGAGATACGAGTTAAATCCAGTAACAAGGAAAGCTAGCAAAGATACACCTATAGCAATACGGCTATGCAATACGCTTTTTCTACTATTGTCCTCTGACCTAATCTTTAATTGTAACTCCACACCTTTTTCAGAAAGAAAGAACTTTTTGAACGAGTGCATAACTTTATATGACTCGTCGGAGGTATATGACCAATCTATAACACATTGAATAGTTATATATCCCTCTCCATCCATGTACTTAAGTATTTCACAGCAATGTTCTTCCTTAACCAATGCTTTTGCATTTAGTATGGAAGCATCCTCTCCATATATAATAGAAAGAAACTTATCTATTCTATTAATATTTTCTTGTCCATAAAACCCAGGAGTTTCTTTAACCTCCTGCACTACCTGTGACTTATTGATTTGAAATTGGTAATTAATCTCTAATACAAAGTCACACTCAGCTATCGCCTTGATTAATTTTTTTAGATCTTTGGAGAAATTATCTCGCATACATAAACACCAAGAAATTTGAAGGCACAATACCATTACGTTCCTGTATTTGTAGAAAAATACTAATATCAATTGACGTATCGATTGTCTTTAATTTTCTGTTTTTTTCTACTTTACTGCTTTTACTGCTTTTTCTGCACTCTTTGACCTAACTAAAAATATGAAACATAAGGTCTGGTTAGGGAAACCAAAGTAGACGACTTTGTTGTTCGAGAGCATTGGCTGCTAACGCAGCCAGAAGAAAACTATTGCCTATTAACCGGAGAAGGGCTCATATGTGTTGGCTGAATTTTTCAAGCACATTACTAGTCAACGACCAAGAATTGTATTCAGGTTTACACTTGAGTACCTGGATACCTTTAGAGGACCAGCTCTCCAATATGTTAACGAGTTCATTTTGGGGCAACCCTCCCTCAGAAACATTCTTCCAAATATGATGCCCGAGATAGACTTTACAAAATGCATTCTGTGGTATTTTCAAGCAATGAATTGGACGACCATCTATTTTGATTTTATTCCAATCACCTTGGTCATTGCTGTACTCACATTCTTTTCGTTTCGGGATGCTAATTTTAGTTGAGGAGCGGATGTCTTTCACTACACGCACCTCTTCTTCATAGGCCCACTCTAGTGATTTATACAAATAACTTCTCGATAGTAAATTCGATGAATGGGCTTCAAACAACTCAAGCTCAAAGTCTTCGAGCATTAGCCGATTAAAATCATTAAATACGATTGGATTTGAAGGTTGAGTAGCCGTGTACCGAACATCTCCATACTGAGCAGGAATTAACGAAGTTGAAGAGCAATTTAAACCTGCAACATCGACATCAATACCGATAACCACACCTTTATGTGAGTCGCCATAATGTGACCACATAAGTGGGTTCAGCGGTTGTCGTGTAAGCGATAAAACGCCAAACTTTGTAGAAACACAATTTTTAAGCCCCATTGCAATCTGTTTGCTAGTAAGACTAGAGTCTTCATCAAACACTAAGCTTGAGCACTCAAAAGGATCGTTCAAATCATGGACTCGACTAAAGCCGAGAGATGACGTATCTATCATAGATCGTGCACCTGAAAGCCCCACATATTTGTATAATATCACTGAACCTCCATTCAGCTAACGCCTCAATAACCGGCAGCGTTGTGGCGAAGCCACGCCTATAGCTGTCCGGCGCCACAGGCGCGAAGTTGATTGATTTGTTAAGCTCTTAGCTATCGGCACTTTCTATAATAAGCTCTAAAAGCTCGGCTGGGCTTATAACCTTTATATCGTATTTCTCAGATAGCTTGCACAAATTATCTGAATGAAAGATGGATGATGATCCAGCCCCTTTTGCCTGGTCATTGGTACAAAAATAATCAACTCCGAAGCCGTAATGCCCTGCTATTGCATCACCATCAACCCATTCACCAACATCCTTCGCATACTGCTTTTGACTTAAACTCTCATCTTCCTTTGTTTGATTCACAATTCCTCTTCTACTATCACTATCTAGTCTGGCATGAATCCTTGCCTTTCCTGCGCCAAGACTCTCAATAAATCGAAGACAGTCGAAAGTTCTATCAAGACGCTCTGACAGCGTGTATTTACTATCCTTCGCCTTGTATTGATTAGGCAAATTTAGCGAAGGAGCTCCTATTCTTGGAGTATGAATAAACTTGAACCCTAACTTTAGAGCTTTGGGAATAACTTCCTGTAGGTAATCTGTAAGACCTGGTGCAGAACTACCTTCAGTTACATGAGGTTCATCATCATCAACCTGAAAGGAAATCGATGCTTTGAAGTTGCCGAAAAATTCTTTCCTATCCTTTTTGGGAATACTCTCTAAAACTGCCAAACCCTCAAAGAAAAAAGGTTCTATATCCCCCGACTTAATCCGATCAAAAATAGATTGATAAATCGTACTTTGATATCTCTTGTCGTCATCGACGATTTGTTCCCATACATTAGAGTCAAAAGTAACGCTGACCATAAATTTCCTTGTTCTAAGGATTAGATTGTGAGCTTAACAGTATTTTAGATGACAAAATGTCGGAATTAAATACGACGTTTTTCCCTTTAATAACAATGCATTAAACTTTAACTGCTCGTTACCATCTGATTTTGATATCTTATTAAATCATTTAAGATGTCGATTTGTGAAAAAGCTCCAAAATGTCATTTTTCATCAACATGCATTGGAGCTCTATGATGCTGTGGTTATCAACAGTAAAAAGGCGGTTCAGATTAGAAAGAATAAGGCCAATCGGGGGGAGCTATTATCCGAGCAGAGAAAGAGTCATGCTCACTTTGGGGCAAAAACTACTCAAGCTACCGCCCTTCGCTTCTCGGCAAGCAACACGCCATCACTGTCTAAAACTTTTGGCTGGAATGTACCACAAAGTGCATAAATCCAGATTTGATTTTGATCGCATGGAGGGCTGATTGCTTATTGATTAATCAGTTAAAGGCTTGAGGTATTTTTCAGGTGAATGCAGTGAATAGAAACAATAGCTTGAGATTGTTTATGTAGAATGAGGTGTGTCCTGAATGGGCCTACGCAGCGTATGGGCTAACTTGGATATTTAATCTCTTTCTTGTGTTCAACATTACGGTCATCAATCGCTTGGATAAATGGGCCTTGCTTGGCTGGCCATTTGAGATGCAGCTCCGCAAGAGACTCTATGCTGACATTCTGATTTAAAAGATGCTGCCTAAGTGAATCAGTCCAGTAGCCTATAGACTTTTCAATCCTGTTGCTACAAAACTGGCGAGGTTCAAATGTTCTTGAGAGCCAGTCAATTGAGATATCATATCCTTTCGCATGAATGGCCTTCAGCTCCCTAAAAACAAAGTCTCCATCAACATAGTTTTCATAGCTCAGATAGCTATAGCCAAAGTTGTGTATTGCCGACTTTATGTTTTTATATTTCATGGCTGAGAGTTCTCAGAGAGGTTCATGCGAGACCTTCTTAGCATATGGTTGCCTTTCAACTTCAAGCATGATCTCTTTCTTTTCAGTTAGAACATATACAGATTTCGTCTTTTCACTCCAATTAAAATCGATGAGTCCATCGATAAGATCGTCATCGTAGGTTTCATCCTCGGTATTCTCCTTGTAAGTACGAACAGATTCGCATACGAGCCTAGTATGAGGATTGAAGTCTTCCACATTGTCTACCAACTCAATGGTAAAAGTACGCTTATCAATGTCATAAACCATGTGTGAAATATAATGCGAGCAATTTGGAATCCAATAAGCTAGGTTGTTCACAAAACTCCTCCTCAATAAAATCATGTAGTGGTGATAGACATTCCCTGCCAGAGAACCAGCGTAAGCGAACAAGAGATGTTGTGCAAAGTGACGGGGAGATAACGTGCGGTAGGCATCAGGATAGACTTGAGAGCCCAAACACAAAGCGTTGGCAGGAGAAAGGTGTGAAGGGCTCTCACTGACGATGAGAGCGGATTTGGCCGGTGAAGGCCAATCCAGGCGCCCGCTTTACGTGTGATGCGTGCACACGATGTAAATGAGCGCTTTGTTATTCGGGAAGTTTTGGGGAAAGCTAACAGCCCACCCGCCCTTTCATCTCCGTACTCTCCGCCACGGCCGGCAACTGGTAATCCAGACGGTTTTCTAGGTCGCTGACTTTTACCTGGGTATCGCAGTACTTCCCCCCTTTCTCGATATCCTGTTCCATGACAAAGGCCACCCCATTCCCTTTGATGTCATATATCAGCTTGTAGAAACCTGAAGGAACCTGATGTTCTTCATTGGCATTGGGCATGTCCTTCATCATCTTTTCATAAAGCGTGCCTGTCACCACATACACCGGCTCTTTGTACTCAACGGAATGACGCACCGCTTCTTCCAGGTCTTCCCATGCGCGACCATTTAGGTGCTTATGCTGTGGCACGATATTGCTGATGTAATTGGTCTCCCACCAATATTCGTTCCCTGCAAAGGCGGCCAGTGGTGTCATGTGACCACGCTCCATACCAATCGCCCCATAGGCACCGTCGTAGTCGCGTTCCTCGAGCTTGTCTTCATCCGGGATGAGGTTATTTTCCATCCAGTCCCTACCCGGCCCAGGTCCGAAGTTCAGCACGTTCACCTCATACGCTGTCCAGTCCGCAAACTTGGTCGTCGGATTGTTGGAGAGTGCATAGATGTGGGTGAAGACGAGGTTATTTTCTTCCCTCACTTCCGGGCAGCCCAACGGGCAAAACGGGGAGTAGATGTCAGCGGCGGAAACGGAGGTGGAAAACAGAAGTAGCGCAGCGAGCTTGGTGGCCGAATTCATTTTGGCATCCCTGTCCAGTTTAGTTATCAGTTACAGTCGCACTTCTAGGACGACAAGTCAGAACAAGAATGGACCTATGTGGTACCAATCACGGAACTTTGATCGTTAATTGCTTGCTATATCAATAAGAAGTGTGAGTGAGATTTCACTCTCATAGTTGAGGTCAATGCTTGTAAATTTTAACTGGACATGCATACAGCACTGCATGTATAAAAACCCAGTGCATATCGAGAAATCGAGACAGAAACCCGTAAAAACCTTATGCAGACCAGGAATGCCCAGTGATAGAAAACTTCAATACCATTTGCCAGTTCAGACAAGATAACCCACCCACACCAGGTCAAGGTATCAAGACGAACAATCCCATCGTGCAACCCGTCAAATCTGCCTTAGTGGGACTTCGGGATGAGCTGGAGGCTAAGTTTAAAGATTACCGTGGTTTCAAGTTCCGTTTTCAAGAGTCACGTGGCGCCACCCTTTTCCCATTTGTCACACACGTCTCCATTCTTCCTGAAGGCCAGGACGTTTCAAATGGCGTTTATGTTGTCCTGTGTTTTGACAAATTTGGCCGCGGTGCACTGGTTGGGTGTGCTGAATCCAAATCAAACCCCAAAGGTATTGGGACGGTAAAGCGTAAGTTTCGCGGCAAGCCACTAGCGATAGACGTGGATGGAAGCAGTCAAAATACCCGCTACAACGATGTCTATGCCAACCCTAGAGAGTTTTTCTATCCGCTGAACAGCGACTCTCAACTCATCACGCACCTCACCGCATCATTAGATCGCACACTAGTGATATTGGGCAAGCTAAAGGAGTCCGATGTCGCCGGAAACATTGATGCTATCGAGGAAGAAGAATACACCCCAGCCAACAATAAAGATGGTCGTGAACGCATCCTTCGCCAGATTGTAGCAAGGCAAGGTCAACGCAAGTTTAGGGAATCCCTCCTGGCTGAATACAACAGTACATGTGTCGTCACTGGATGCAATGTCATTCAAGCCCTCGAAGCCGCACATATCATTCCTTACAATGGTGAGGAAACTAACCATGTTCAAAATGGCTTGTTACTGCGCTCAGATATCCACACCCTTTTCGACCTAGGGCTTATTTCTATTGACGCTAAGACAATGAAAGTTGTCATTTCAGATCAGCTTCAAGGCTCTGAGTATCAAAGCCTTGCAGGTAAAGATGTCAGCGGTATCTCGGCAAGTAAAGCGTGTTTGGATGACCACCTGTCAAAAGTATTTGTAGGCTCAAACTAGCCGGCTTTTCTAGCAACTCCAATCATGGATGAAATAAGATGAGTATTCGCCTCTACAGAGCTCGAAAAGCTCGCCAAGAAATTGAAGCGTTTGCGCGAGAGCAAGATAGAAGAGTTAGAAACACCTACACATTGCCCCTATCTTTCAACGTTGTAGCTGGCTTGATTACAACCTTGCTAATATTGTTATTCACGTCTCACACCAACCAAAAACTCAAAGAACTAGAGCTCAAAAATGCCAAAGCGCAGGTTGTCTGGCAAGCCAGATTTGATGCAACCCAACAAAATTTGGCTGCGCTATCCGAGCTCCATAACTTTATTAAATTTGAGTTGAAAGAAAGCCTTTTTCAGGAAGTTAAAGATGGCTCTTGGTTTGATGATTCAAGTAAGCACGACAAGAAGCTATTTATGTACACTGAACTACGAAGGAGACTCGAAGAGGCACAAAAAATCGTCAACAATAATGCCGTTCGTTTATCTGAGAAAATGGCAAAAGACACAGATGAATTTTTTACGAACACCAACTTGGAAATGAACTCTAATATTGTTATCAACTTTGACCCAGATAAAGTCTTTCCAATTCTTATCGGCGGTCCCGGCGTGCCGGTTGGAGAGTTTGTCGCTCCAGATTCTCACTACAAGATGGTGTCCGAAATGGCTGATGAATTTGAAGTAAGGTTTTTCAATAACTATCAAAAACTAGAACAAAACTATCGGAGAGCGTTAAGTTCTGGCATCGATGAATAGTAAGGTATCGATACCTCCCCCCCTTGCCCTCTCCCTCTCAAACTTGCTACATTTTATGCTGTTCATTCATACAGTATTTTTTAATGCCTGCTATCCGCATCCAACACAGTGCCGTCACTGTGGTCATAACAGCACCTAAGGCGTTTCTTCAGTGCATCTCCCATCAAGAGCACCTGCCTGCGAAGGTGAAAAGCGGCGGTATGCTCTATTTTCCCTTTGGCGGCTTTGTCGAAAGGGAAAAGCTCAACAAGGACGCCCAGTTCGTGAAACTGACGTCGATTGATGGGTATTCAGAAGCAGATGATGGCAGCGGGCCTTGGAAGTATTTTCCCTATGGGACGGCATTGCTCGGTGTGTTTAGGGAGAAGACTTACTATCTGGTGCTTGAGAGGGGGAAGGTGGTGAAGGTTTGATTAGCAAGATAAGGAGTTTACTTAGGTCAACCCGGTCATTGTATTGCCCACTACGCTGCTTGAAATACCAATTAAAGCGGAAGCTAGATGCAAATTTAGTGAGCTGGTTGTAGTGTCGGATTTTTTCATGTTAGTCACCTTTGAAATTGAAGTTACTAGGAAATAAACGAGCGTTATTGCCAACAATAAACAAACAACAGCGACTAGTGGACCAACTACAACGGAACCGATTGAAACCTCAGTGATAGCTGACCTAAGTAAACTGCGATTAATATATCAAAGAAAAGCAAAAAGTAAACATTGTTGCATATGAATTATCTACCTTTGAATCGGCACGACATTCTCATCTCCACCGCCTTCCACCTCCATTCTGACCTCTATTGGCGCGGCAGCAACAAATCCTTCCCAGAGCCAACCAAATTTGTCTCCAGAGATATGAGGTTCAAGCTCGAGAAGTAATTTTCCATAACCCCGATGGTCTCCCTTGTAGTTGAGCGCTTTATCTAATGCTTCATCTTCTGTCATGACGTTTTCTCTCTTTGCCATCTATCGCTTTATCTATCAGCCTATCAAAGTAATCAGCCGCTTCAGGATCAAACTCTGCGAATGCATCCCTATCGAATAACCAGGCACAGAAATGCTCAGCATGGTATTCGTAAAAGTCACCCATTGAGATGCCTGACATGGCGTAACGACTTAAGAATCGCTTTGCCACCATTTCCGCTCGTTCACCACCCGCCCAAAAATGCACCTGATGACCCACTTCATGCACCCAAGTTGCCACAAGCTCCGCTTCAGGAGATAGCCCCGTACCGAGGGTCCACCGGCGAGGGCTGTCATCCGGTCCCCGCTGCCCAGCGGCTTCTTTCACCGAGGCCTTGAGCGAAGACGCCACCTTCTCCACGTTCCGCTCGCTAAAACGGACTTTGCTGTTGCCCTTCACCACGACATGGTTAAACACGTCTGCGGTAAATCCCCCCACCCGGGCAGGATTACGGATAGTGTAATTGTACCGCCCATAGCGTTCCTGTTCTTCATCCAGGTACCCGATGACACGGTCACGGATAAGGCTGGCGCCCCGGTTTCGCTCCCCCATCTCCGCCTGTTTGATGATAAGGGTTTTCATGCCTTTGGTGTGGGTGAAGGTCCGCAATTTGTCTATCCGCTCAGCGGCACCGGGGATGGCCTCCAAAATCCGGTTGATGTCTTCGCCGTCGATGTTTTTGAGGGTCGACAGGGCACTCGGGACTACCCGCCGGGGTAAAGGCGCCGGTTTATCCGCGGTACCGACGGTCTGTTCAAAGGCCTGGGTTTTCTCCTTATCCCTACGCTGGCGTTCACTTGCCCTCGCCTTACCCGGGTTATGGTCCCAACCCGGATCTACCCCTTCCGGGACCTCCATCACTTCCCCGGTGCGTTTGTGGGTCCAGGTGGTATGGCGAAGGTCTGGGGACTCAGAGATACCGCGCTTTTTGGCTTCATCAGCCGTCAGCTGCCGCACGCGACACCGGCAGCCAAACCCATTGGGCGGCATGTGCGTGTCCCAGAACAGGTCATCCACCGGCAAAACCAACCCTTCCCATTGCACGTGGTCCTCACGGTGTTCTTTAGACGGGCCCAACCCATAACGCAGGTAAGGCAGCACGGCTTTGTGGCTATCAATACGGGCCCATTGTCCGGCCGCGCGGGAGGTTCTGAGGTTGGTGTCGTAGATGAGTTTGAGACGGCGTGGCGTGCCGAGTTCCACCACAGAGCCATCCGGCATCAGCGCCCTTCCCAGCCAGCCGCGTTTGGCCAGTTTCGGCTCAAGCTCTGCCTTAAAACGTTCAAGGGTTTTGCCCTGGGCCAGCGCGACCGTGACCGCTTCGTGGATATCCATCAGCAGGTCCTGTGTCATGGCTTTCGCGGCGGTGAAGGCGCGGGCATGCTCCTCTTTCCACACCTCATCCCAATGCCAGGCAACCGCATACCCTTTGCTGCTCAGATATGCCAGGGCCTCTTCAGGCACAGGCGGTGTGGCCGGGACAATCATTCGTCCCCTTCCCGGCCCTCCCCAAAGGCCATGAGGCCTGCGTTGGCAAGGCTATGGGTCAGTAAGGTCGGGTCGGCGTTTGACAGCAGTTGGGGCAGCAGCGCCAGCACCTCTTCATAGCTGTTGGCACTTTTCACCGCCTCAAGGATGGGGTCCGTAATGCGCTGCGCGCCCTCCCAGTCATCCAGCATCATTTGGGCTATCTGGTCGATGTCATCCGGCGTGGCACGGTTCAGGGCTTTGCGGTGGTTCTCTGCCTGCTCCGTCTCGTCAGGTTTCGTTGGCTCAGGCTCAGGGGCAGTTGGTACACCCAGCAAATCGGCATCACTGGCAGGCTCGGACAGCCCCAACTTGGCACGCACTTCCTGCGCCGAGACTTTCAGCCCCAGCGGCACCAGCTTTTCGAGATTGGTGGCCAGTGCGTCAATGTCTTCCTTTTCAGGGATGGCGATGACGACCTTGGGGTACACCTTCTGGGGACCAAAGTTGAGGTCAATGAACGGCCGGATAAGGTCACGGTTCAGGGTATTCGACAGCTGACGCGCATCCGCTTCAATGAGGTCTTGCCTTACCGCATCCTGCGCATCCTCGTTCCCCAGCTTGCCGGGGGTGCCTTCGGTGGTGGCGGTCTGTCCGAGCACCGCCTTGGAGACCTGCCGGTCTATCCATTCCACCAAACGGGCAAACACGTCAGACGCCCCAGAGGCCTGCGCGATTTGCTCAAACTCAATCACCATTGAATCGGGCAAGATGGCTGCTGCGTCCGAGCCAATATTGGCCACGGCCGATTTGAGTACCGCTTTGTCCTCCTCGTTCGCCCCAGGCCCGTATTTCCCGAGGCGCAGCGGAATGCCATAGATTTCCAGAAAGCCCAGCCAGTCTTTGAGTCCATACATCTTGCAGACATAGGAAAACGCCACCAGACGGGCCAACCCGCCGCGCAGCAGCAGGCCTGATTTCATCCGCGGTTTGTGAATGACAAACTTGTACGGCGGCAACACGATGCCATCCACCGGGTCCCGTTCATCCTGCAGGCGCAGTTCATCAGGGCGTTTTTGGTTGAACTGGAAGTAACGCGGGTCACGCCACAGGTAAGCACTGGGTGTCCATTGCCGCCCGCTGCGGTCCCACATGATTTCATTGACGCTGAAGCCTTTGCCCAGGGCATCGAGCGCATTGTCGACCAACTCCCCGAATTCGGGCGCCTCGGTCAGTGCCCTCACGGCATCCGCGAGTTTTTCCGCGTGGCTGTCTTCGCCCCCGGCCTCAATGTTGACCGGCAACCCCGCCACAGCAAGCTTTCGCGTCCGCATCACGCTCGAGTAATGCGGATCGCGCTCCTCCATCTCTTCGGCGAGCGTTAAATAGGCCTCCAAATCCCCTTCCGATGCCGCCTGTAAAATCGCTGCCAGGCGGGCGGGTGTCAGGCCACTGGCTGCGGAGCCACTGCCCCATGGATTTCGGATGGCCGTTGGGCCGGCAATCTCCCGGTTCAATGTCTGAGTCTTCACCATACGCCCTCCCGCTTAAAGCTATTGCCACCGCCGCTCACGCGCTGGTAGTCGTAGTGCTCCACACTGTTCCCCGCCCAGCGAAGGAACTGGCTGGTGCTGTCCACCTGGTCAAAGGTGTCACTCAACGGACAGCTGAACAGCTCCCGCTCATAGTCAGGCAGCCACTCGGCCTCCTCGGGAAAGAACACGGTACCGGCCTCAAACTTGGGGGATTCTGAGGAGAGGCGGATGATTTTGTCGTTTTCAGGCTCGATCGGTATCACCGGCAAACGCGTCTCTGCGCGCAAGTCCTGGATCAATTGCTGGCCACTGGCCTTGTCCTCAATCAGAACCGCATGGGGCGGGTATTTGCGGGCAATGCTTTTCGCCATCGACCGCAACGCCGGGTACTCCACCCGGTCCCGCCACACATACAGCAGGTAAAACGCCAATTTGGTTTCTGCCCAGACGGTACAGACCGACGGGTCATTGATTTCCTTGGCCTTGTTGGCCGTGTCCCAGCTGTGCACGATACGGATGGGATGTGCAGGCGGTACACGGTAGCGTTTCACCCAGGCACGTTTGATGATGCCGCCTTCCGACGGAGCAGGACGCTGCTGGTATAAGGCTTCCCAGTTACGGGTCCCCTGTGAGCGTTTTTCCTGACGCCAGAACGTGGGGGAAAACCAGTCGGTCCAGAGAAACTCGCCGCGGTCACGCCCAAGCGGGTCATCGTCGCGCTCACACTCGGCCTGCAGGGAAATGACATACCACTGCTCGCCATCCTGCGCTTCAATCCATCCTGACTGGCCGCTGTAGTTCTTGGGCAGGATACGGCCCACGGGGTCATCTTCGTGCCAACGGGTCAATATCCAGATGATGAAACCGTTGGGCTTGAGACGGGTACGCAAATCGGATTTGTAGGCTTCCCAGGTCTTGTCCCGGATGACCTCACTGTCAGCCTGCTCCCGCCCTTTGATGGGGTCATCGTTAATCAGGCCATCGGCGCGGTTACCCGTGATGCCCGACAACACCCCACCGGCCATGTAACCGGCATGGTTGGTGAGTGACCAGGCTTCCACGGCCTTGTTGTCCGGGGTCAGGGCACTGCCAAAGATATGTTCGTACTCGGGGCTTTTGCAGATTTGGCGGCACTTTCGGGAGAACTTCCACGCCAGGTTGGAGGCGTAGGAGGTTGAGATGATTTGCTTGCCCGGGTTCTTGCCCATATACCAGGTGGGAAACACCACGCTGCCATAGGTGGACTTGGCAGAGCCCGGGGGCATGAAGACCATCAGGCGCTTGATGTCCCCCGCTTCCACCTTCTCGAGCGCCTCGTTGATTAACTGGTGGTGACGGGCTGGGACTACGGTGTCCGGGTAGAACTCGTCACAGTCGTCCTCGTCATTGAGCGGGGCTCCGGGAATGGTGATGCTGCGGCAATAGGCATCGAGGGAATAACGTGCCCTCAATGCCCGCTTTTTCTCCAACAGGGAAAGCAGTTCTCGCTTGTTGGCCGCGCCACTCATAGCTTCTTGCTGAGCTCCGCAATCCGGGCATCCAGTTCGGTTTCCGTCATGTCATCGTCTTTGCGGTTCGGGTCATCGAGCCCACGGATACGGCGGATGATGTCGATGTTGGTGCGGTTGGTGTCGGTCAGCAACTTGAGGTTTTTGGCATCCAGCATCAGCATGCGGATGGAGCGCTCGTCCATCTTGATGCTGCGCAGGGTTTTGCTGACCAGCTGCAGCGCAAGACGGGCGTTCTGCAGCCCCATGTCCATGTCACGGATGTCTTCGTCAGCCGCTTCCATGATGGCTTCCGCCACCGCTTTGGGTTGACCGACAATGTCCGGCTCTGCCTTCCCGGCAAAGTGGGCTTTGACCCGTTCACGCTTGATGGTGGCGCCATCACGCACCCAGCCATATTTCTTGGCCCGGCGGCGGATAGACGCTTCAGAGACACCGAACCGGTCACCGATTTTGCGGTTCGATTCGATGCCTTTGCGAAATTCGGTTTCAATGGAGAGCCAATCAATCGGTGTCATCGTGGCGCTCCCGTTTCTGCAGTTTGAGGGCCTCGCGCTTGTACCAGAGGTTAGTGGCGAGCGTCGCCAAACCAATCAACAATCCACCCAATGCCACCCACTCATTGATGGTGAGGCCGGCAATCACGGTGACCGCTGAGGCGCCATAGTTGATGCCCACATTGAGCTTTTCCATCACGCTCGCTCTCCGGGTAACAGGTTTTTGACGGACGGCATGACCTTTTCAACACTACGGCCAACGACATAACCGCCCAAGCCTATCTGCAGGAGCGTCCAGGCCTGCGGGGCCAGACGAAAGGCCAACACCCCGAAGCTGTCAGCAATGACCAACCCAAGAAATGACAACATGGTGATAGGCCGCCAGGAACGCTGCAGCCAGCTTTCCCCTTGTGCTTCCGCGGTGATGACCTGCGTTTTGGCCTCCATCAAGCGGGCTTCATAGTCCATCACCTGGGTCGCGAGGGTCATTTGCATCTCAAACATCTTGGCTTTAATAGCCAGACGCTCTTCATCACTGGTGTGAAGCTCATCAACGAGGTTGGTCACCGGTGCTACGAGCCCGGACAAAAGGTTCCAGACAGACATCAATGCACCTCCAGCGGATAGGCGTGCCAGGGCAGTTGGAAATGCGGACCATCGGGGAAGCGGACCCAGTCGCCACCCCACTCCAGTGGGATACCCAGCTCATTGGCGGCGGTTTTCATGGCGTCAGCGATACGATGATAGAGCGGCCAGTCCCAGCGAAGCTCATCCCCCACCCATGCCCCCAAATCCACGGCATGACCCGTAAGGTGACGGCTTCGCAGGGTCTGTGAGGCCCCTTGCTGGACCAACTGGCGTTGACGGCGGGTCGAGCGAAGCCCTTCCAACACCGTGAAATCTATGTCACTGATAGTTATCGCATGTTTCACCACTTGGACGAGGTGTGGATGGAGACCCTCAAGGCGTTGACGTGAGCGGCTGCCCAACTTATAGGTCATAGATGCAGGCCATAAAAGACGATTCATGACCCGAAAATGCCTGCTTTGTTGTTGATGGTTTAGGTGAACCGTTTCACCTCTTTAGAGCAGGTCATTCCGATGAGTTGGGATTACAAGGCTTGGTTACGATATATCTCGCTGCAGCTTCACCGCTTTGCGGATTGGCTTGATAACCTTCATATTACGCGGATATTTGCTGCAATGACTTCATTTCTGTTGGTATTAACGTTAATTGCATACATTCAAGATTTGTCAGTTAAAGAGGAAGAAAAACAAGAAAGGAATGAACAAAGAGTCGTAAATGCTTGGCAACTTATCGCAATCGGTGCTCCAGGGGATACAGGGAAATTCGCTTTAGAGTTACTCAAAAAAGCTGGTTCATCTCTAAGAGGCATAAATTTAGCCCAAAAGACACTAGAAACCTCCTTTAAAAGAGAAGCTGGTTTTGGCGTTTTCCTGCAAAAACTAAATTTACCAAACACCAACCTAGCGTTTTCCAATTTTGCGGGCGCAGATCTATCTCAAGCGGATCTGCAGGGGTCCTTCCTTTACAGGACAAATTTTTCGTACTCAAGACTGGCGAATTCAAATCTTAGAAAGGCAGATCTTAGGCTATCTGACTTGAGGAACGCCGACCTAGCTTTCACAGACTTTTCTGGCGCAGACTTAACTGGAGCGGATTTAACTGCTGTAGATTTATCAGGCGCATCACTATTCGAAACTAATTTGTCAGAGGTAAGTTTACAAGATGCAAACATGAACAATACCTTATTTTTTAATGCCAAATTGATTTCTACGAACTTGAGTAACGCGAACTTAGAAAATGCAATTTTAATTTCCAACGACTTTACGGTTGACGAAAATACGCTCACTGATGAGTCCACATGCGACCAACTAAGAAAGGCCAAAAACTGGGAACTCGCTGACCGAGGCCCCGAACTTGCTTGCGGAGCTCCTATCCCTGGACTTACAGCTGACGAAGATAATTTGCAATGAAGAAACATGTAGGAAGAGGATATCGGCAGTACAGGAAGGCCAAAGCCCAAAGGTACCCGGGCCTACTTCACGACATCGCAAACAGCTTAGATTCTTGGCATATGGTCAAGATCGCCTCCGCCCTCAGCTCATTCTTACTCATATTTGCGTTGTGGAGTTTTTTTGAAGAAAAAGAACAAAGAGAAATAGACAGGGATTTGGCTAATGAACAAAGAAGGATTAATGCATGGCAATTGTTAACTACTAAAGCTCCAGGAAATAGCGGAAAACGTGAGGCACTTGAGTACTTGGTCACAAATGGAGAGCCCTTGAGAAGCATTAACCTACAACCTGTTGCATTGTCCGAATCCAGCGAATTTATAGGTGTCTATCTCAACAACGTCTATATTCCGAAAGCCGATTTAGTCGGCTCAAGCTTAATCAAAGCGCAGCTCTACTATGCAAATCTTGAAAATGCTAACCTCAGAAATACTAACTTCTCTGGTTCTTCACTAAACAAAGCAACACTAAAGAATGCTCTCCTAGTCGATGCAAATTTTTCAGAAGTCGATTTTACAGGAGCAGATCTAAGAAATGTCGATTTCTCTAGAGCAAATCTTGAAAACGCTGTTTTTTGGGGGGCTGATCTTCGTGGGGCGAAGTTTCACAATGCCAACCTTACTGGAGTTAGACTAAGAGAAGCAAAACTCCAAGGTGCTGATTTTCGGAGCTATGACGACGACGACAGTTTTGCATTGGAAGATTTACCCCTCGAGCATGATGCTACACTAATAACCTGCAATGAGCTTAATGCTGGGATATATTCATGGAACAATCCGTATAGGGATCCACACCTAGAGTGCGGTTTAATTATTCCGGCCCCAACTGAAGAGGTAGAAATAGATTGGGGACCAATTACTCCAAGGGAATATAGAGGCCCTTAGCCAAGCTTCTTTTCACCTAACCCCTCACAATATTCATCACATGCCGCCGGGATATGCCGTACTCCCGCGCGAGGATATCGGCCCGGTTCCCCTCCCCCGGTGGCATGCTGTGGTAGGCATCGCGGATAAGCGCATCACGGACATGGCGGTAAAGCACCTTGCTCGGCACATCAAACGTGTCCCCGCCGTAGTAATAACTGAGCTTTTCTGCTGTTTCCCGCCCCAGTATCAGCACTAGGGGATGGTCGGGTTTTAGCGTCTGGGGCACGTACACCCTTGCCCCGCCCATGGCCTGCCCCAGTCTTACCGCAGCGGCGGCCCCAATTACTTCCGCAATTTCATGTAACACACTCATGGAACGATCCTTTTTGTTACGTTATTCGGTCACTTAACGCGACTTAACGACGGTGCTCGCGCATCGGATAATCGCTTATAAATCTGCAAGATAGCGTCGACAGCTTCACCCGATTGGATCAACCGACGATCACATCGGTACACCGTCCAACCCCGCTTCATCGCTTCAGAATACTTGGTCATGTCCTGCTCAAAGCCCTTGCCGCGGGTATGCCTTCCCCCGGTCCATCCCCCGCCCTCGACTTCCACCGCCAACCCCAAGGCAGGCCAGGCAAAATCAAACCGCCAGCGACGGGTCGGGTGAAAGCTGTATTCACGCTCTGGCTCTGGCAGCCCAAGGGCAGTCAGTTGGAAGGCCAGCTCAGCTTCAAGGGCGCTCATGTTTGAGCCTCACCACGTTATCGCTAAGTTCCTCTAGCGAGAGCTGCCGCGGCTTACCGACGTCTTTCTGGCCCCCCTGATAAACCAGCTTGGCTTTGGCCACCTCCCCAATCACCATGGGCGCATCAACCGGGTGCCCACTTTGGGTGTTGTTGGCTTCGCTTATGCCGATGAGCTTCTTCGGGTACTCTGAGGGCGGTTTGTTCGTGTAGCTCTGGTACCGCCTGACGAACTCATTGTGGCGGTATGGCAGCTCACTCATGTCGGTGTGGCAAAACGTCACCCAGCCCCCCATTTCCATCACCACCTGATGGATCAGCGCATCGTCAAACACCACGGATTGCCATGCCCCCACCGATTGGATGGCACCGGCTAACTTGCTCCACGCTTGCTCTCCCCGGGTCTGGGTGTTGCCATCGAGCTGGCGGATCACATCGGCAGGCTTGGGAAAGAACTGGCCCGTATCAGGGTTGCGCACATGCATGTCCAGCGCCCGGCGCACGTCCTCGAGGTCATAGTCACGCAGCGCTTGCCAGTAAATCCCCAGCATGGGACGGGACAAGGGCTCCCGCATGTACAGGCTTGAGGTCAGGCAGAGTATTTCAGCAAACAGGGTTTTCTCAGAAAGGTTCATGCTCAATCACTCCAGACATCAAGGCCTCACGACGTGCATCGCTGATGGGTGACGCATCAGGGGCATCAATCCACTCTTGGATTTCCTTGCTGAACAGGCCGGTGAACGGGGCATCCTTGGCGGGTCGCTGTTGGGGTTTGGCAAAACGTTTGGCATTGCGCATCCAGTTCCGCCATGCTGCTGTCCAGTCACGGAATGTGGAACCCTTGGCACGGTGGTAATCCAGAAAGCGCTCGGTCTCCTGAGAGAGATCGACCTCAATGGCGTTTTGTTTTGCCCAGTCGAAAAGGGCCGTTGACACATCGAAGGTGTCAGGCGGTGACGTGGCGCGTTTGGCGCGTGGCTCACGCGCGCTGTCTTTTGTAAACCTGTCTATTGTAATAGTGTCTTGTCTATTGTGGTCGTCAGGGCTGACGGTTGAAATGTCGCGTTTTGACGGTTGGCGCCGTCGGGGCTGACGGTCAGCACCGTCAGGATTGACGGTTTTAATGGCCGTCAGGGTTGACGGTTTTTTCGTAGGTTTCTGACGGTTTTCGATGGGCGGTGGTGGCGCGTATTGCCACTCATCAGTCACTGGATTGAGGCCGAGTTTGTTGCCATCGACCAGCAAAATCTGACGGGCGACCAGCGCCTTTTTGACCCTGCTGATGTTCTTGGCATCAATGCCCGTTAACTCACAAAGCTGGGCGTTACAAATCCAGTCCATGGATTTATTGAACCCATAGGTTTTCATCATGACGGCATGAACCAGACGGCTTTCGCGGTTGGACAAATGCACGCGGCACAATGCCAATCCCAGTTGATTCGCCACCCGGTAAAAGCCGTCATCTGGGCTGGCAGTGCGGTGAAAAGCGACGACCTCAGCCATGGGACACTCTCCTCAGTGGCTCCACCACAATCGCTTTGCGTAAAGTCTCCAAGGCTTTGATGGCTTCATCCACTTCCTGCTGGCACTTCTCGCGCTCACGCAGGGAAAACACCCCGTCTTCCAGCGCATCTTGGATGACTTTCACCACATCACCGTGCTCAGCCGTGGCTTTGAGGACAGACTCCAACAAGGAAGCGGTGCGCTGCTCTTCTGCTTTGTGCAGGTCAAGCTCAGTAGTCATCGCTTCAAGGATGCGGTAGTTACCAGTGATGAGCTGGACAGCCAAGGCTTCACGTAAAGACAGCTTGTGGGAATCGGATTGTGGATTGGCTTTGTTGATAAGGACCTGGTGAGACATACCCAGTTGCTGGGCGATTTGTCTGGCAGGGATGGGCGAATCGTGGACCGTGCTATAAACGGCCGTATCGAGATGGTCCATAGGTTTATCCCTTCTTCGGTTAAACGTTCACAGCGGGCTCAGGGTGCAGTACCTTTTTGTAGAGCGTGGGGTCATAGACGAGCGCGCCTTGGGTGAGGTATTCGAGTCGCAGGGCTTGTTTTTCGGGAATGATTTCGCCCCAACGAGAAACGGCCGCCTGGCTGATCCTGAGCGTGTCTGCAATCAGGCGCTGGCGACCGAAGTGGTTGATGACATCTTGCTTGAGCATAACCGCCTCCAGTTATAGATTAACGAGGAATTGGTTATTAAATTTAACCACGATAAACCGTATGTCAACCTGAATAAAGGTTGAATTAACTTAACTTTGGTTATAAGTTTAACCATATGAGTACGTTAGCGAACAAAATCAAAGAAAGAATGTTTGCCTTGGACATCAACCAACGAGAGTTGTCCGAGCGGATAGGTATTTCCCAAGTGGCTGTGCACAAACTGGTCAGCGGAAAAACCAAGCAAACTTCGAAGATCAATGAACTGGCCACCGCGCTGGAGTGCGACCCTGCCTGGCTTGGCAGCAATAACGAAGTCGGGGACATGGGAGAGGCACAATGGCGCGGTGTCGAAACCTGGGACAGCCAGACACCACTATCAGAAGAAGAGGCCGAGCTGCCCTTCTATACCAGTATCGAACTCAGTGCAGGAAATGGGAGCTTTACGGACGCGGAGAATAATGGCCCTAAGCTGCGCTTTTCAAAGTCGACTTTAAGAAGGCTTGGTGTAGAAAAAGCGAACGCCGTCTGTGTCAATGTGTCTGGTAATAGCATGGAGCCCGTGCTGCCGGATAAAGCCACCGTTGGGATTGATACCGGCGACAAAGCCCGCATCGTTGACGGCTCTATCTATGCCATCAACCATGGCGGATTGCTACGCGTGAAAATCCTGCAGAACCTCCCTGGTGGCGGCATTCGCCTGAAGAGCTATAACAGTGAGGACTATCCAGCCGAAGACTATAGCGCGGCGGAGAAACAGGACATTGAGGTCATCGGCCGTGTTTTCTGGTACTCAGTGTTACTGCCACGATAACAACCTGTCTCAAAGTTAAGTATTTTAACCATAAGCCCTGGAAAAATAACCGGGGCTTTTTTTCGTCCTGCTGTTCTGTCGTTATTTCTCATAACCAATACAGTTATATTTGATAACTGCAGTTAATCTTGTTTTGTGACCACGCAGAACAGGACAACACCATGACTATCTCAACCTGCATTCTCCAACAGGACATCAACCGTTATCTCGCTGTTCAGAACCATCTGGATGCGCGCAGAGACGCCCTCGACGACACGGTCGAAGAGATTGCTGACATCTTACTGCAGCAGCAAGCCTACCGTTGCGGAAACCAGACCTATGATTTTGATGACGTCATGGCCAAGGCCATTGAACAAGATACTTTCGTGACCGTCTGTACGCTCGCCCTGACCTGTCATCCCTCTGCAGCTGAACAGCTTTCCGCCCTACTCAGAGATGCCGCCTATGCCATCGCCGAAGAGATTGCCGAAACCGCACTGGCCGCGCGCATTGACGCCCATCAAGATGCCATGGAGGTATTTTAAATGAACACGTTAGCTATCCGCCGAAACAGCCAGCACCGCGAATACGTCGCCAATGTCCTGGCTGATACTGACCTCAGTGCTATCAGTGAAGAAGCACGCTTTCACCTTGAACGCCGTCTGGGTATCGGTGGCAGTGATGTCGCCGCCATCCTCGGCCTGAACCCCTACCGTACCGCCTTTGACGTATGGCAGGAGAAAACCGGACGCAAAACACCGGACGACCTCTCAGATAACCAGCGCGTTCACTTCGGCATTGAACTGGAAGACGTGGTGGCCAAAGAATACGCCCACCGCACCGGCCAGAAAGTCCAGAAGCGTCGCCACCCATTCGTGCACAAGTCGATGCCCTGGTTACGCGCCAACATTGACCGCTACATCGTAGGGGCCGACAAAGGCCTTGAATGCAAGACCGCCGACAAATGGACGGCCCGGGACCAGTGGGGCAAAGGCAATGTCTACCAAACGGCCAACGGCAGCGTCTCGCTGTTTCAGGCAGATGATGACGTTCCGGAGCCTTACATGCTGCAGGAGCTTCATTACATGATCGTGCTTGATAAGCGCGAGTGGGATTTGGCCGTGCTCATTGGCGGCAATGATTTCCGTATCTATACCATGACCTGGAACCAGCAGCTGGCGGACGTCGTGGTGAAACGCCTCACCGATTTCTGGTTTAACCATGTCATTGCTGACGAGCCACCGCAAGCACAGACTGTGCAGGATTTGGAAGCCCTATATGGCAAGGACAACGGCAGCAAAATCACCGCCACCCCGGAAATCGTGGATGTCTTCCGCCAGTTTAAAACCCTCAAGGAGCAAATCAGTGCGCTGGAGACCGAAGCCTATGGTCCCTTGGTCGGCGGCAAACGCATTGGCGGGCTCGACATGCAGATCAAATCCTTCATGGGTGAACACGCCGAAGTACTGCTCGATGACAATGGCAAGAAGCTGTGTAGCTGGAAAAGCCAGAGTGCACAGCGCGTGGATACCACTGCACTCAAAAAAGCCAATCCTGCCTTGATCGCCCAATTCACCAATACCACCGAAAGCCGCGTCTTCCGCGCGTAAGGAGAACACGATGACAACCACAGAACTGGCCACCCAGGACACGCAAGCTTTGGCCATCGTTGATATGGACATGCCCCACTACGACGTCGCGACCATGATGTTTAACCCTGACATCATGGGACGCCTGGAACGCTTTGCAGAGCTCATGGCGCAAGGGAAAACCACGGTCCCTGCCCACCTGCGGGGTAGCGTCGGTGATTGTTTGGCGGTGACCCTTCAGGCCATGCAATGGCGCATGAATCCCCATGCCGTGGCACAGAAAACGCACCTTGTGAATGGGACCCTCGGATACGAAGCCCAGCTGGTCAATGCCGTTATCAATACCATGGCGCCCACCAAAGACCGGTTACATTACGAATGGTTTGGCGACTGGGACAAGTACATCCATGCCGGGCTCCAGAAGAAAGATGAAGACGGACTGGGCGTGCGCGTCTGGGCCACATTGAAAGGGGAAACCGAGCCCCGTCAGCTGGAAATTCTGCTCAAGCCTATCACGGTGCGAAACTCCCCGAACTGGAAATCCGACCCACGTCAGCAAATTGCCTATCTTGCGGTCAAGCGCTGGTCAAGGCTGTATTGCCCGGATGTCATTCTCGGCGTGTACACCCCTGATGAACTCGACATGCCGACCGAAAAAGCCATTAACGCGGCACCGCAAAGGCAGAGTAAAGCCGCGTCGTTGCTGTCCAAACTGGCTCCGGCTCCCGAGGCCGACGCAGCGACAGAGACGCTGGACAGGGTGTTGGAAAAAATCCAAGACGCGCAAACCGAAACGGAACTGGCGGAAGTGGAAGACACCGCCAAGACACTCCCGCCAGCCGCATTAAAAACCGCCCGCAGCGCGTACAAAGACAAATTGGCCAGCTTACGCGCAGCCGATGAACAGCCAGAGCACGTCGTTGATGCCGAGAAGGAGGAATAAGATGCTGACCGTATTATGTCGATTAGGGGCAGACGCGGTCCTAAGGACCACGCCCAACGGCCACAACGTGGCTAGTCTCTCCCTCGCCTATTCCATTGGCTATGGCGCGAACAAGGAAACCCAATGGCTCAATGGCCAACTTTGGGGTGACCGGGCGGTGAAACTGGCGCCCCACCTCACCAAGGGTAAGCAGCTGCTCATCCATGCCGAGGACGTGGCCGTCGATACCTACCAAAAAGGCGATGGCACCACCGCCGCGTCGCTGAAGGCGAAAATCTTGAACGTGGAGTTCACCGACAGCGCCAAGACCGAAACAGCCCCCGCGCAAGCCCAACCCGCGGCACCGATTGAGACTGACTGGCGTGATATCACGCCCCCTTTCTAATGGATTGAACGTCTTCGGAGGTTCGAATGAGCAATTATCACTTTATCCGGCTGTCTGATTGGGCAGCCGCCGTATTCCCTGGTGAACATTACTCCGCGGCGACCATGTCACGCTGGGCCAAAACACGCCAAATCGATCCGCCTCCGCTAAAAGTGGGCGGTCGATGGATGGTCAGGCAGGACGCGCGGTTTATTGGGCTTGGCGAGGTGGCCAGCCATTCGTCAGACCCATTGGTAGAAAGGATTTTGCACCATGGCCGCTAGACCTCGCTCTCATAACCTCACCATCCAGAACTTATATGAAAAGCTCGATAAGCGCTCCGGCAAAGTCTACTACCAGTACCGGGATGCCAGAACGGGCCGCTTTCACGGGCTGGGCACCGATAGAAAACGAGCCATCGCTGTTGCAAAAGAGCTCAACGAGAAAATCAGCCAACAGCTCCTGGAGCACTATCAATATCTTCTTGATGACAACAAAACCAAGGTAAAAAGACGGGGTATCACCTTGGCCAAATGGAGTGAAAAGTATCTGGCCTACCAAAAAGAACGACAGCAGGCAGGCGAACTTGCCAACACTACCGTTCGCCAACGGCAATACTTCACCCACCTGCTCACCAAGCGATTGGGGCAAGTCGGCCTTAAGGACATCGATACAAAAGCGATAGCTGAACTACTCGAGGAATATAAAGCTCAAGGGAAAGCGAACATGGCATCTCACCTCAGGCTGACCTGTATCGACATATACAAAGAGGCCCAACATGCTGGAGAAGTCGACCCAGGGTATAACCCTGCACTTGCCACTCGTGCCCCAAGGCTTCGCGTCACAAGACAGCGGCTTACCAAGGAAGACTGGCCTGCTATAGAAGCGGCGGCTTCACGCTCAAAAAGCGGGTACATGCTCAATGCTATTCACCTCGCACTTACCACAGGACTTCGGCGCCAAGACGTTTGTAACCTCAGGTTTTCAGACGTCAAAAAAGGTTATCTTCATGTCACCCTCTCCAAGTCTAGGGGAAAAACCAAACTGGCATTTCCGTTAGAGCTCGAAAACCCCCTCATCGGTTTGACGCTTGGAGACATTATTAGTCGATGTCGGCGAACAGGCACCGTCAGCCAATATCTCATTCACTATACCTCTCGCCAAAGCGGTAAAATTGGAGGACAAGTGAGCCCCTTAGCCATAAGCAAAAGCTTCAGCCGTATCCGCGATAAGAGTGGTTTGTGCTGGACGGCAGGTACACCCCCTAGCTTTCACGAACTTCGTTCTCTGGCAGAAAGAACGTATTCAACCTTAGGATTCGATACCCAAAAGCTTCTGGGTCACAAACGTCAGGCCATGACGGACAAATACAACGACGCCAGAGGCCGTGAATACACCTATATCACTTTGCCCAGAATCAGTAAGAAGTGACCCTGTCATTCTTTTAGAAAAAAGGGCACTGGTAATGACAGTACTAACGCCATGCGCTCTTATTTTGGAGGGAAAGTTTTGGAGGAATTTTGGAGGAGCCTTTTTTACCCACTTAAGAAGGCCCCAAAATAGTGGCTATGAACCCCACTAAATATGACTTAGCCACCCAAGAAAGAAAGATGGAATATTAATCAATTACAATAATTTATGTTATCAATTAGGCTTTCCACGCTCCTGACTGGCATAGTAAGCGGCAATGTCTTTTATATCCTGATCGCTCAGTATCGACATTTGCTGACGCATCATATTACCCATTGCGCCAGTACGTTCCCCTGCCTGATAAGACTTCATCACATTGTATAGATAAAGCGCATTCTGGCCGTTGATGTGTGGATAGTCTTTCTTTGGCGTATAACCCGTTTCACCGTGGCAGAACTGACAGGTATAAGCCTTTTGTTTTCCTGCAACAGGATCACCTTCTCCTTCGATTGCCATCACATGGGTTGATAACAGGACGGCACCCAGCGTTCCCAAGATTCTCAGCATCGTTTTTTCCTCTTCTTTTCGTCAGGCTAAAGATGCCGAACTTCAAAGAAAGGGACTTTGTGTCTGATCAATTCTGCCGTATCGCCGACTGTGATTTGCGCAAGAATTCACACTTGCACTAAAAATAAGTGAAATCAGACTCATATAAAAATGCCCAAATCTTATTTATCAGTGCATGGTTCTCGATACTGACATTTACATTTCATTGAGAGTTCACGAACTTTTAACAATCGAATTCCAGAATTCGGTTCCGGTAGATAGCCAAACGCATACAAAACTTGCGTTTGGGAAAATCACACGATTAATTATTAAAATCATCTGGAAAGGAAGTCATCGTGAGCAAACATATTGACCAACGCCAACTGGACAGCGAGCCAGAGTTCAACCGTTTTATCGATGCGGCGATGAATCGTCGTAATTTCCTTCGCGCAGCCGGTGCAGCAGGCTCTGTGGCTTTCTTCGCGGCAAGCCCGGTTGCAAAAGCAGTTGCTGGTTCAATGGACAAGAGCAAGCTGATGGGCTTTGAAGCCATTCCTGCTTCTACTGCTGATACGGTTGTTGTTCCAGACGGCTATATCGCTGAAACAATGATCTCATGGGGTGATGCTCTGTTCCCTAACTCTCCAAAATTCAGCCAGTCTAACGATTCAAAAGCACAGGAAATGCAGTACGGTGATAACACCGACGGCATGACCTTCTTCCCGCTGTCGGACGACCGCGCGGTATTGGTTGCGAACAACGAATACACCAACAACGAGTACCTTTACACCCATCAGGGCAAAAATATCTCTGCCGATGATGTGCGTAAATCTCAGGCGGCACACGGTGTTTCTATCATCGAACTGGTGAAGAAAGACGGGAAATGGATGCCAAATGTTGAAGGTCGCTTAAACCGTAAGGTAACCGCATACACCCCAATGGAAATGACGGGGCCTGCACGCGGTAACGACTTGCTGAAAACCGCAGCAGACCCAGAAGGAGGTGAAACCATTCTGGGTACTTACAACAACTGTGCAAACGGCCAAACGCCTTGGGGCACTTATCTGGCATGTGAAGAGAACTTCAACGGTTACTTCGCGGCTTCTGAAGAAGTGGATCTGGGCCCAACCTATAAGCGCTATGGCGTGAAAGACAAAGATTGGGGCTACGACTGGTGGAAACATGACGAGCGTTTCGACGTAGCAAAAACACCAAACGAACCACACCGTTTTGGTTGGGTCGTCGAAATCGACCCAATGGATCCAAACTCTAAGCCGAAAAAACGCTCTGCACTGGGTCGTTTCAAACACGAAAACGCTGCACTGACTATCAACAAAGACGGTCACGTTGTGGTTTACCTCGGTGATGACGAGCGTGGCGAACACCTCTACAAGTTCGTTTCAAAGAACAAGTACAAACCGGGCACTCACGCTTCAAACCGTGATCTGCTGGAAGAAGGCACACTCTACGTCGCGAAGTTCGACGGTAAAGAGGGCGAACTGAAGGGTAAAGGTGAATGGGTTGAACTGACCTTTGGTAAGAATGGCCTGACACCAGAAAACGGCTTCAAGAGCCAAGCCGAAGTGATGATTTTCGCCCGAGAAGCAGCAACGCAAGTTGGCGCAACCACCATGGACCGTCCTGAGTGGGTTGCTGTTCACCCAGACAACAAGCATGTGTTCTGCACCCTGACCAACAACAAATACCGTGGTGTTCGTGAGAACCAGCCTTTGAACGTGGCTAACCCTCGTGAGAAAAATCCGTATGGCCACATCATTCGCTGGGAACCACAAGGTGGTGACCACACGGCGACTGATTTCAAATGGGATATCTTTGTGATGGCAGGCAACCCAGAAGTTCAGGAAGGCTTGATGGCAGGTACGCCAAACATCAACAAAGACAACATGTTCAACAGCCCAGATGGCATTGGTTTTGATGGCGCTGGCCGTTTGTGGATCCAGACTGACGGTAAGTACTCTAACGAAGGCAACTTCGCTGGCATGGGTAACAACCAGATGTTGTGTGCAGACACCAAAACTGGCGAAATCCGTCGATTCCTGACAGGTCCTATCGCTTGTGAAATCACAGGTCTAGCGTTCTCACCTGACTACAAAACCATGTTTGTAGGCATCCAGCACCCAGGTGAAGATCTGGCACCCTCTCACTTCCCTGATGGCGGTGACTCTGTTCCACGCTCAACCGTGATGCGGATTACCCGAAAAGACGGCGGTGTTATCGGCGCATAATCTGCCTCGAACATGCCCAACTGAAAACGGCTCCTGAAGGAGCCGTTTTTCTATTCACGGTATTTCAAAAAGTCCTTCGGCGGCCTCCCTCTCATAGGAGAAAGATGTATCGTGAACAAACATTAGCTGTAAATAATTTAGTGTTTAATTTCACAACATTACGTCCTCTAAATAAGAATCATGTTTCAGTGCGGCGAGTAACAAACCTATTCATTGATTTACAACAGTAAAAGGTAATATTCGATGGTAGGGTGCGTTCCTAGACATTTTTACAACTCGCTATCCAGAAGTTTTGACTGCAGTTGTCGCATGTCAGTCTGTTCCAAGAATAAAAATCTAATTGTAAAAACCTAAAGGACATAGGAGCCGGGAAATGAAAAAGACACTGCTATCATCACTCGTATTAGCAGCCAGCACTTTTAGCATGTCAGCTGCATCAGCAGAGTGTGATGGTAACCTCTACACCATGAACGCAGGCCGAGGTGATGTAGGTGTGCTTGTTAACGTTCACGAAGGTCTTGCTCGCAGCATTACGCGCCAACAATTCCACACGGAAGCCGTTAATCTCGCTGAGATTAATTCTCGCGCGCTATTCAGTGCTTCCGCGATGGCTTACGATGCAGCAAATAACCGCATTTATTACGCAAGCACACCAACACCTGATGAGTACTACATTGATGGTGTTGATAACGGCGAATTTACAGAACAGGAGATTTCTGATCTCCCATTCCTGCACAAAACGCATAAGCCGTATCAACTAGCTTATTTTGATGTCGCCTCGCAAACCCACCACGTGGTTGCTTCAACGAATTTCCAGATTTGGCGAATGACATTTGACCCAGAAACGGGAACACTTTACGGTTCGGATATCCGCAGACTGTTTACCATCAACACTACCACTGGTGAACAAACAATCATTGGTAATCTGGATTTGAATATTCGTCTTGGTGGTTATGCGAACTGGGGTGATTTGATCTTCAAAGATGGCGAACTTCTTTTCGTGACTAACACCCGCGTGTTTAACGTGAGCACTGAAGATGCTTCAGCAACCGTGAAGTTCTTCCACCATGTTGATGAAATCACAGCAGCTACGCTTGATCAGAACGGTGAAATCTTGGTTGCGGCGATGAACAACAACGTGACGGGTCATCAGAACAGTACCAATCTTTGGGTTCTGGATTCGACCACTAATGACCAGAACTTTGGTAGTCAATCACATGCTGGTTTGGTGCCAATGCGTATTGATGCGATGACACGAGTAACGGCAGAAACCGATACCTGTTACGCGCCGATGTTCCTGCCTAACTAAGCCTAGGAATTTAAGAGAAAAGCCAACCTTTCGGTTGGCTTTTTTTATGTCTCACTGTGCGGCGTCAGTGGTAAAAAGAAGTGAAATACCCACGCTGGGCCAATCAAAAGGAACTGCACATCTTTAAAGAAAGAGGGCTTTTTGCCTTCGATATGGTGCCCGACGAACTGCAAAATCCATAGCAACACAAACATCACAGCAGAAATCAGGAAGATATCAAATCCAGCGCTATCCAATTCTACCAGCACCATAGTGCAAAACGCGGAGAATATCGCCATCACCACAAAGGCTTTAAAAGAAAGCGTAAGGTAGAAGAGCAATACCAACACCAGCACAATAAAGTATGGGGCAATCGCCGCTCCAAAAACGGAAAATGAGGGGATCAGCCAAAGCAGCCCCGCGACAGAAAAGAAAATGCCCGGCACGGCTACTTTGTGAATTTTCTGATTGGTTGGGTTCTGGTGGCTTTCGCCGTACTCCTCAAACCATTCTTCCAAGCTTTTCATCCATGATTCCTTATGATTTGGCCCTTCTTTCCATATAAACAAAGTGCTCATCTTCATTCACGTACTTAAAGCCAAAACGTTGATACAGCGCAGAAACCCGGTTTCCTTGCAGATAGCTGAGTTTGACGGGCAAGCCTTCGCTGTCGGCTTTATCCAAACATGCGTACAGGATAGAGGAGCCAATACCTTTGCCCTGATATTCAGGCCAGACGAAAAAACGGCGGAAGTAATAATGATCGTCGTATTTTTGAAGTAAGAAGCTACCGATACGCTCACCATCAAGCTCAATCACCTGAGGCGTCGCGTCTTCCCATTCTTCTTGATGAATACGCCGTTGCACATCGTCGTCCCAACCAAATACCGCTTCAACCACTTCCCCTTCTGCCTGCTTTTTTACTTCCAGCAGAAACTCATAGTCTTCGATGGTTGCCAAACGGTGCGTTATTGTCTTCATATCGCTTTGAAAATTTCCAAAATCACGGGGACGACGGACAATACCAATAACGCCGCCATAAAGTAATTAAATGCTTTACGACGGGCTGGAGATGACAGAACCCGTTTCAATGCCGACCCGAACAATAACCAAATCCCTACGCTGGGAAATGACACCACAAAGAAGGTCGCGGCAATAGTCAAATTTTGGCTGTAATACCCAGCGCCTAAAGTAGTGAAAGCGGCAATCGCTCCCGTTGCAACCACCCAAGCTTTGGCGTTCACCCATTGGAACAGTGCGCCTTTCATGAACGTCAGTGGTTTGGCTTCCGTGCCACTTTCCGCTACCTCGCCAGAGCGGGCAATCAAGAACGCAAGATAGAGAAGATAAGCCGTACCAACACATTTAATGATGAAGTGAAGCTCAGGAAACTGCTGGAAAATTTGCCCAAATCCGACGCCTACCAGAAACAGCATCAGCGCGAAACCAAAGCAAATCCCACACATCAGCGGCAGGCTTTTCTTTACGCCAAAATTAGCACCGGAGGACATTAAAAGAAGATTGTTTGGGCCTGGTGTAGCAGAGGCAGAAATCGCGAAAAGTGTTACTGCAATCAGGTAATCCATATCAGCTGTTATCCCTAAGCGTTAGCGTCTCGATCAAGACAACCTTGTGTCTCGCCAAGGGATTTTCAAGTGCTACAGACTGTTTTGAATCATTTTTGGTCGCTTTCTTTGAGGAATAGATAGAAAGGCAGCCCAAAAGCCACGCCGATCGTCAACGTACCTGCAATCGCCCAACCGCGAAGTCTTACGTTGTTATCCTTGCCATCGACCACGATGAAAACAATAAGCGCCACAGCCGCGATAACGACATCCAACCAAGCCATTATGCTGATAGGGTTTGCCATCACATCTGCAAGAAGCTGAGAAACATTTAGGCCATTCTCCACCAGCCAAACTCCAAAAGCGGCATAGGGCAACAGTGCCCCAAGAACGGCAAGAATGAAGTAGATGATCGCCAAGATTATTCTCCTTTTCTGTTAGGGCCTGCTGACACTAAGTCCATAGATCGCGTGGTCCACCACACGACCGTTGAGATTTTCGTTACGGGTGATGATCCCTTCAAGCACAAAGCCAAGGCGTTCAGCCAGTTTTCGACTTGGCAGATTCTCCGTTGCCGCCGCGATTTGGATTTTTTCCAATTCCAACTCTTGGAAAGCGATATCTATCAGTGCCTGAACACAGCGCGAAGCAATGCCTTTTCCCTGAAAAGCTTCACTCAGCCAATAACCGATCTCGACTTTCTTTAGCTCATGGTTAATGGAGTTGAAACTGATATTGCCCACAACCTCACCGCGATAGACCATGGCGCAGGTCAGAGATTTACCTTCCGCATAGTCGTGAAGCGAGCGCTTTACGAAGCTCTCAAAGAATGCCTCTCCATTGGCGTGAGGAGGCCAGGCCAACCATTGGGATAAATACTCTCGCTCTCGGCACACGATTTCGTAGAAGTTTTTAGCAAAAGAGGGCTGAACTAACGCTATAGAGAGGTCATCAGAGATTTGACGCGTAAACATAGGTATTTACCTCTTCTTAGGGTCTGTTGACCTTCTTAGCAACACAGATCAGCGAGTTCGAGTTCTCTGACCATTTAGATCTTCGCCAGTCAGCATAGCGCTTGTCGACAATAAAACCTGCCTCGGTGAGACATCCTTCAATGGTTTCTATTGAACGATATTTCAGGTCAATGCTTGTTTCTTTGACACTACCATCGGCATAGATGCGTCGGGACAGTGAATACAATACTTTGTTTTCTTTATCATATCTTGCCGCACGCCTAAAACATTGGACTTGTTCACCTTTCACATCAAGGTAGCTGGGGCAAGCTTTAAAATCATCGTCCAAAGATAGATTTTGAGGCGTCGGCAGGCGGGTATCAAAGATAAATACCCCTTCAGGGTTTAAGTGTGCTGCGATGTTCGACAGTAATCTTGCAAAGTCCATATCGTTTGCAAAGGCTTGAAAGGCGTTGCCCGTCATAATCACGACATCAAATCGTGACTGCAGCGAAAAAGTGACTGCATTATGTTCTATAAACCTGACAGAAAGCGTTGGACTGACTTTCTGTTCGGCGCGCTTCAGCATATCAGGAGAAAGATCGACACCCACCACGTGTTCGAGTTTTTCTGCCAATGGAATGGTCACGATTCCGGTTCCGCAGCAGATATCAAGCAGGCTCTTTGCTTGCTTCTCCTCTATCACCTGTTCAATGAGAGCAATGTCATCTTCATAGAGATGGGCATATTGTTGGTCGTAGTCTTCTCCAGACCAGAATTCAGAGAGATCCTGCACACTACTTCCTTGTTTTATCGAGAGAAACAAGGAGTTTACCCTGTCCACATAATCCCGCAGAGATCAACATAAGAAGTTTAGAGATAGCTCGAAACCTCAATCAGGTTTCCTGCGGTATCCCTAAAATACACAGATGAAACCGCCCCCACTGCGCCTATTCTTTGCACCGGGCCTTTCAATACGCAAGTTTATGAATACACTCTGTAATCATCTATTTTCCAATATTCTTATATTTACCACTAAGCAATTAAATGCATAAAATTATGAAATACAGAAGTTAAAGATGAGAAAAGAATTAATTTATCATTAGAATACAACAAAGGACTTTCAATTTATTATCTCTCGCAATTCACGCATCCCATTATTTATTAGTCACTTATTAAACCATACTAAATTCAATAGAACTCCCTATTCGCTTTTACCAATCATAGCCATCGATTATTTCCCTTTTATCGATTGTGGTTTCTATTCCTATAATCCAAGCGTGACGAACATTTGGACAAAAACAATTAACGGATAATTATAGTCGTTTAAGGAAGCTATAACTTTCCTCGCATTCACAGCATGTTAGCCATTCATCGTAACGCGCATATTGCAGGAATTTCTTTGTGCTTACCTGTCTAAAAATTTAAGAAAAAGCTAATGGAAACGATCAAAACCGATTAAGGAATCAATTCACAAACAACAAAAACATGTATTTCTAAAAATTAGTATTATTCAAAATTTCTGATGAACTTACCAAACGAAACACTCATTAACACCAAAGGTTAATGAGTATTTAACAAAAAAGAAAAAGCAGTTGGCACGACTCAAAGGAGGCAATTATGTTTAAACGTACGCTACTCTCCATTGCATTATCTGGAGCTTTACTCTCTTCCCCTGTTATGGCCCAAGGCGAGCCAAAATCTAACCAGTTTTGGTGGCCTGATCAGCTCAATCTCGCTCCGTTGAGAGATCATGGTCTGGAATCCAATCCTTATGGCGAAAGCTTTGACTATGCATCTGCATTCGCGCAGCTCGACCTCAATCAAGTTAAGAAGGATATTTCAGAGGTCTTAACGACGTCTCAGCCTTGGTGGCCGGCAGATTATGGACACTACGGGCCTTTCTTCATTCGTATGGCGTGGCACGCAGCAGGAACTTATCGTGTTCATGACGGACGCGGCGGTGCAGGCGGTGGTCAACAACGCTTCGACCCACTCAACAGTTGGCCAGATAACGGCAATCTCGACAAAGCTCGTCGCCTGCTTTGGCCGGTGAAGCAAAAGTACGGTGCGGCACTTTCCTGGGCTGATTTGATGGCACTCACCGGCAATGTAGCCCTTGAGTCAATGGGTTTTAAAACCTTCGGATTCGCTGGTGGACGTGAAGATGACTGGGAACCGGATCTGGTTTATTGGGGCCCCGAAGAAGAAATGCTGGCGGATGAACGCCGCGACGAAAACGGCAATCTGAAAGAAGGACTCGCCGCGGTTCAAATGGGTCTGATTTACGTTAACCCGGAAGGCCCGGGCGGTAACCCGGATCCACTTGCGGCAGCCAAAGATATCCGTCATTCATTCGGCCGTATGGCGATGAACGATGAAGAAATCGTGGCGCTGATAGCTGGCGGTCACACTTTCGGTAAGGCACATGGTGCGCACAAACCAGAAGAGTGCTTAGGCGATGCACCAGCTGCCGCACCTGTCGAAGACCAAGGCTTTGGTTGGAAAAACAAGTGTGGCGATGGTAACGGTAAAGACACCATTACCAGCGGACTGGAAGGCGCATGGACTGTCACCCCAACACAATGGACCACCAACTTCCTGGATAACCTGTTTAATTTCAATTGGGTACTTACTGAAAGCCCTGCAGGCGCGAAGCAATGGGTTCCTGACAGCGAAAGCGCCAAACTTCTTGTGCCTGATGCGCACGATCCAACCAAGCGCCATGCCCCCATCATGTTCACCACTGATCTGGCACTCAAAGAAGATCCTCAGTTCCGTGCGATTGCAGAGCGTTTCCGCCAAAATCCGGAGGATTTTGAACTGGCCTTCGCAAAAGCCTGGTTCAAGCTAAACCACCGTGACCTTGGCCCTCGAGCACGCTATATCGGCGCTGAAATTCCAGAAGAGATTCTGGTGTGGCAAGACCCGGTTCCCGCTGTTGACCACCCGTTGATCACTGACCAACAAGCTCAGGACATCAAGGCCGCCATTTGGGAGACAGGGCTCACTGTCCCTGAATTGGTAAGAGCCGCTTGGGCCTCAGCTGCCAGTTATCGTGGCACCGACATGCGTGGCGGTGCAAACGGTGCTCGCGTGGCCCTTCAACCTCAGATCGACTGGGCGGTAAACAATCCTAAAGAACTACAGAAAACGCTGAAAGCACTAACCAAGGTTCAGAAAGCATTTAACAAAGACGCAGGTGATACCCAAGTGTCTCTGGCAGATGTGATTGTCCTTGGTGGCAACGCAGCCATTGAGAAAGCAGCCAAAGACGGCGGTTTCGATGTCTCTGTTTCGTTCAATCCAGGGCGAACAGACGCCAGTCAGGAAATGACTGATGTCGAATCGTTTGCGGTGCTTGAACCCACGGCCGATGCGTTCCGAAACTACTACGATGCTTCTCGCAACTACCGTTCTCCGGCGGAAATGCTGGTTGAACGAGCAGACCTGTTGACACTGACCGTACCTGAAATGACAGCACTGGTTGGTGGTATGCGTGCCATGAATGCCAACAGCGACGGTTCGACCAACGGCGTATTTACTGATAAACCCGGCACTTTGAATAATGCCTTCTTTGTGAATCTGCTGGATATGTCGAATACGTGGAGGCCTTCTGAAACGGAAGAAGGCGTCTATGTGGGTTATGACCGTGCAACGGGAGACCAAAAATGGACGGCGACACCTGTCGATCTCATCTTTGGCTCAAATGCCGAATTGCGCTCCATTGCCGAGGTTTACGCCTCTAATGACGCTCAGCAAAAGTTTATTGATGACTTTGTTCTCGCTTGGACAAAAGTGATGAATAACGACCGATTTGATATCAACTAATCCATTAACGCACAAGCGTTTTCGCGCCATCTTTGATGGCGCTTTTTTTTGTTTTATGTTCACTGATAAGCCCTATATCACCTTCCACAACAGTCTTTTGCCATTCCAGCCGTACTCAACACAATCCCGCCCCACTAGGCTTATACCCAAACAACCTGAAGATGCTTGTCTTCAGGTTGTTTGGTTATAAACAGCCACTTCTTTGAGGACATTAGACCTCAAGGTTTGGCGGTCATACGTCCCCAAGGTTTTTCCATGGGCTGACCCATGTGGAAAGCAATAGAGCATGGAGGTTTAACCATGTGGAAGGTAATCAAGGATGCTATTGCTAAGGTGTTTCCTATGACAATTTCGATTCATCCCGCCGTCGACAAAGGCGTGCGAACAAACGAGGTCGCTGGCTTCTCTGGCGGTTCCTTAACATGTAACTGCAACAACGACCCTGTCGTGGTCAGCGTTTCTGCCCAAACTGCTCACAATCATGTCTGCGGCTGTTCTAAGTGCTGGAAACCAGAAGGAGCGACCTTCTCCCAGGTCGCTGTGGTGCCCAAAGACCATGTTTCGGTGGAACAGAACGCCGATAAACTCTCCATCATAGATGAAAGTGCTGCGATTCAACGCCACGCGTGCCGCGATTGCGGTGTGCACATGTATGGACGAATTGAAGATACCAATCATCCATTCTACGGCCTCGATTTTGTTCACACAGAATTGTCGAGCGATGAGGGATGGTCAGCACCGGAATTTGCGGCATTTGTGTCATCAATCATCGAATCTGGTACGCCGCCGAATCAAATGGAGGCGATTCGTGATCAACTCAAAACGCTGGGGTTAGAGCCCTATGATTGTCTCTCCCCACCTTTAATGGATGCCATCGCCACCCATATCCACAACCAAAGAAATCCAACTAACTGAAGGTAAAGCACTTAGCGGCGATGGTAATTCGTCTGGGAAATATGCCCATTACCTCTAGGGGCTGTTGATCTTTGGTGATGATTTTTGCAGCAGTTTGTGGGGATTTTATGCAAGGCAGAGGCGTCGATGTGTAGCTGGCCTACATGAGAAGCCGATAACGCAGCAGAAATTCCCCACAAACGCTGCCCGAAGGGTTCGACTGCGCGTCCCGTACTCTAAGCGTTTTATGCTTTGTTGAGGTGTATTTACTTAGAATAACTAGGCGGCACACACCTCGCCGCGCCTAAAACGCTTATAGATAGAACAAAATTTAACCACCAAAGGTCAACAGCCCCTAGGTTTTTGTCTCTTTCCTGAGTGTTTTTTTGCCGGCGAGTTGCCGGCATTTTTTACAGTTCCAGCAATAACCCGCCATCATTAGCCAATAGTAATAGCAAGTATTTACATACCAAAAATGTCGCCATTATTGGACATTTTAACGACCAAGCATATCGTAAAGTTGCACAAACAATGGATGAATAAGAGCTGCCAATTATGTGCAATTTACGTCAACGCTTCCCCAGAGCATGGAGCTTCTTCGCTACGCCTGTCCGCATGACGACAGACGCCTTCACACGTTTACTCCGCTTTCTCTACAACTGGCTGATAAGCCTGCTGGAAACCGGTGAACTGACCATTGAGCTTGAATCTGTTGGTCTGACGCCTCAAGCAGCGAAAGCGCGCTGGCAAAGAGACCGAGAAGGCGTCATCGCCATGGCGCAGCGCAATCAGGTGAAGCTTGAAATGGCAATGAGGCTCAGAGATATCAACGGGAATCTCGTCCCTCCTTCAGATGAAAGGTATGACTTTCATGTGGTGATGGGAAAAGGCTACTTCCCCATCGTCGGTAACCTGCTAATCCCCACAGGCTCCGGCACCTTTCGCGGGCAAGGCAGTTATGTCAGGCGAAAAGCGCTCTCCGGTGCACTGCGGGATGTCACCACCCACCCTACGGCGCTGTGTCCTATTGGCGGATCAAATAACGATGGGATCTACACCCAGTGCGGCTCCAGCCGTATCTTTGACTTTGCCGTAAGCGGCTGTCTAAAAGACCCTGGCGATGGCGGCAATGGCATTATGATAGGACATACGCCCCCTCAACCGAGTGTCGCTGCCAGCTCTCAACCCAACTCCCCCAAATATTGGGCAGGTCAACCCAACCGCCTGCCACAAAAACGATTTGGGTTGCCTCAGGTGTGGGAAGGAATCACCGATTTCACGCTAAATAACGGCGAAGGAGATACCGAAATCATCGTTCCTGCACGCGGCACCTACACGGATTCAAAGGAAGTACTGCTGGACGACACCATTGATGTTCCCCTCGTTCGATGGGTGCGCGCTTACGATGCGAACGGCAAAGAGATTGTCCGCATTGCGAACATCGGCAAAAAGCTCGATGGAAAATACGTTGGGATCAAAGCCTCTGACAAACAAACCACCAGCAAACCGCGTGAAGAAGGCGAAACGCGGGTGTATCACAAGCCAATTAAACGCTTGGACACAACCACCACCGTGGTGGTGCCGGGTGGGCTGCCCTCTAACACCAAAACCGTTGAAGTCTCTTTCTACAATTTGGAACCCCACTACACCCTGCTTTCTCAGATGACTCCGTATCTACCCGGCAACTATTCCACCACCGCCCGCGCTTCTTACAACGAGTTTATGAACATCGTCGTTGATGCTATGCCTTGGAACGGGTTTGTCGGTATTGATGGCGCGTACAACACCCATGTCAACCTGATGGCGCGTGAAAATGGGCTCGACGGGTGGTATTTCCCCGGTGGTTATGAAGACTACATGCACAACAGTTTCATCGGCTGTGCCGCGGTCAACAATGACGGTTGGGGCATCTATATGTCAGACCCTACTCTTGGCAGCAGAAACCCGACTGATGAAAACCGCTGGCCAACCCCGGATGGTCAGCTGGAGGTTCACCGTAAATGGACCTACATTGCCTCTTCGAACGATCTCGGTAACTTTGACTGCTACGGCAACAAAGGCGGAGCGTTATATATGGGGGCTTCTTCCAACTCGATGCAAACCGGCAGCGCCGAACACCATTTCGACAGCAACAATTACGACCCCTTCAATACAACCCAGTATGGTGACCGAGCGGATCGCAACCCTCTGCGTTGGACCAGCCTTATCGTATTCACTGCTGACGCGAGACAGAATGAACTGGTGATCACCAGTACACCGACAGATTCACGCCGGGTGACTTATTGTAAAGCGCGCTTATTTTGGGAGACGCCAAGGTCTAATAATCCAGACAGCAATATCTATAGTGGACTGAGTGGCAACCACTATACGCATCCAAGGTCGGATGATTTGGGTTCTTTAGTCAACGTTCGTCCCCCCTCTATCGCTCACCTACATATCACCCCTTATGACGAACATGAGCGGGCGGCTGGTGATCTGCAAGCGCAGAAAGGCGGTGCAGTGGAATTACAGGGGTTGTTTTCAGCGACCAGAACCGTGCTGTTCAGACCTTGGATCTACGAAATTTCACCACCGAAGAACCACCTCCCTCATGGTTGGAAAGTGGTGTTTTCTGCCAAAGACAAGAAACTCCCCGGCGCCGGGAAAGATGTTGCCCTTTCGGCGGATTCGATTGGTATTGCGGGTCAGCATAAGTTGGACACTTTGTACTTCGGCACGCACGTACACAACTTCAAGGGGGTGTCTATCGAACCTGGAAAAGTCTTCACTATCTCTACCGACATACCGTTTCTGAGCGAAGATTTTGATGATATCGACATGAACCTGTTGTCGGTTTCGGCGAACTATCTGGTCGACGAAATCAAGAAGACATCAGGAACGCCAGCACCGAAATTGCCAACGTCTCTGTTAGTCATGCCTGCCAGAATACGTTTGTGGAAAAATGCAGCTGGCGCGAAGAAGTTCTACGTGGAAATACCGCTGCTGAATACCGATGACGACGCCGTCAGCTTTCCAGATACCACTGATCGTAAACATTATTTCAAGATTAAAGTGGAGACCGCCACAGAAGACGATTCAGTCTAGCTGAGTCATCCATAATCGGAGAAAGATAAGAGAAAGGGAGAGCTTAGGCTCTCCCTTTCTCTTGCACTCGCGGATTGTTTAAGCCCACTTAACTGATTCAGGCAATGTTTGCTCGAGAGCGAAGATGTGGCGAATCAATTGCGCTTCATGGGTTGCTTCGTGTTCAAGCAAATAAACCAATAACTCGTCGCGCTCTGGCGTCCAATGGCTAATGGTATTTACCACTTCATCGAACGCGACTTCGGAAGATTTCAGTTTCTCGATCACATCGCCACGACGTTCGGTCGATGCCAGTGAACATTCAAAGCCTGCCCATTCACCTTTCAACAACGATTTCGTATAGCTCTCCCGTGCACCGACGATGCACCACATATGTTCACCAACAGACTTATTCTTCGGTACTTTCAAATGGGTGGTAAACAACGCTGGGTTTAAGGTATCGACAATCTCATTTAATGATTGAAAACGTTCGCGCAGGTTCTTTAAAACAACGTCTCTCATGGTCTTCCTTGGGCTTTGAAACGAAAATCTGCACGAACCTTATCACATCGAAACACTGTGCATTTAGACAGTTATCTCAAATTATACTTTTGATCATGAAATAGAATAATTTCTACATTTCATATAATTACGTCTTCATCAAACGCTTTACCCCAAACTTTCAATTCATAGCTCCGCAGCTCAGGCACGTAATAAGGGTCTTGTTCGATAATCGCCTTTGCGCGAGCCAGGCTTTCCACTTCCATAACCCAGAGACCACCCACATACGCGCCCCCGTCTTCATCTCTTAGCCCGCCCCCAACTAAAATCTCTGATTGGTTAGCACGCAAAAAATCGAAGTGTGCCTGACCGTGCTGTTTACGGTGTTCGAGCATTTCTGGGGTATCAGTAAAAATCGCAACCACTCTCATCGTTCTTCTCCTTGCTGGGCATCCAGCCCGTAATTTCTCACCACGTTTGCAACGCGAATACGATAGTTTTTAAACAAGCTCTCTTTTCCTTTTTGCTGCGCCAGTTGATGACGAAGGTTACTCCTCCAATGAGCGATCGCCTCTTCACTTTCCCAGAAAGACAGCGACAACATACGCTCCTCATTAGTCAGACTCTGAAAGCGCTCGACCGAGATAAACCCTTCCGCCTCCATCAGTTCGTTACGAAGCACGGCAGCCAAATCAAGATACGTACTTTTGTGCTCCGCATGGTGCTCCACTTCAAAGATAACGGCGATCATTTTGCTACCCTCGCTTCTTGCTTGTAGGTTGCATCCAACACCCTTAGGAATGAACGTTTTTCAGCAGCAATAAACTGCTCTTTGTTGGCGAACAGAAAATTCCGCTTCCCAGCCTCATCCGATTTAAGCCGCTCGCGGTAGCTTTCATACGACGCTAAATCTGGAAACGAAATCAGGCCATAGGCCACATCGTTAGTACCTTCATGGGGCATGAAATAGCCCAGTAAATCGCCTCCACACTCAGGAATAATCTTTCCCCAGTTCTTGGCATATTTTTCAAACTGACTTTGTTTGAACGGGTCGATACGGTATTCAATGAAACAAGTGATCATGGCGCCACTTCCTTATCCATGTTGAGCGTTGGATAACAGCTTAAGCGTTGAAATCACCCTATGCTTCGACCGCCATCGAAGTAATACTCCGTCCGGACTGCTACCCTTACAGCAAAACACACAACCCGTATGCGTTATGGAACCGGACATCACTCAAACCACCGCGCTTGTTGCCGATAGCGCCCGATCAAAAATGCTCATTGCACTGCTCGGCGGTAAAGCGTTGACCGCAACTGAACTGGCGTTGGAAGCCGATATTTCCGCGCAAACCGCCAGTAGCCACTTAGCAAAGTTGGTCGAAGGTGGTTTGCTGGTAGTGCGTAAACAAGGCAGACATCGATACTTCCAACTTGCAGGTTATGAAATCGCAGAATTACTCGAACAACTCATGAACGTAACCGCTACCATCAAACCCATTCCGACTGGACCTAGCGATGCATCACTTCGTCATTCACGTGTATGTTATGACCACCTAGCGGGTGAAGTTGCGGTTCAACTCTATGATTCTCTAGTGGCGCAAGGTTTGATTGAAGATGCGTTAATTGAAGCCAAGCTGACGGAAAAAGGGAAAGCATTCTTTATTGACTTGGGTGCTGACATCGAAGCGCTTGAAAGACAAAAGCGTCCTGTTTGTAAAGCCTGCCTGGATTGGAGTGAAAGGCGAACGCACATAGCGGGAAGCCTAGGAAAATGGATATTGGAACATTTGCTGAGCCAAGGTTGGGCGCAACAATTACCGGACTCAAGAGTTATCGAATTTACGCCTAAAGGTATCATCCGTTTCAGACAGACTTTTATTGCATAACGTACTGATTCAAAGTCGCATTAGTGACTCAATTAGGGTCTAGAGACGACCCGAATCCGTTAGCTACACTTAGCTCAACACAATAACAACGAGCTAAGGACAAGGACGTTATGAGCATACCCATTCCCCACCGCCCAAGTGGTGTTCTACTTGGTGACCCAGCCGCATCCGTTACCATCGATGTTTTCGTCGACATTCAATGCCCGCATTCACGCGCTATCTGGCCGAACCTAATGGCGGTAATGGAACATTACAAAGGGCAGTCCGTGAGCCTGAAAACTCACCTCATTACACTAAGTAACCACCGTCAGGCGTGGGACATGAGTTTGGGGTTATTTGCTTTGGCAGAGGGTGATTCAGAGAAGTTTTATCGCTTCGCCACCTTCCTGTATGAGCGGCAGGATACGTTCTACAACGGCCAGTTTCTCCATAAGACCCATGAAGACTTGAGAAACTTGGTTGCTGATTATGCCGTGGAACATGGCAAAGTTGACCGTGAAGCTTTCATCGAGCGAATGGACAGCAGCGATGTTTACGTGCAAGGCAGAACACCAATTCGCTATGCGGCGACACGATCAGTCTGGGCTACACCCACGGTGTTTATTAACAATGCGGGCTTGGTTCCGGTCGACCACCATTCCAGCTTGGAAGACTGGCAGGCGGCGATTGATCCCTTGTTGAAATAGCCAAACTGAGTAAAAAGAAAAATCAGCCCCGAGAGGCTGATTTTTTATTCCCTTACAAACCGTTAAGAGAGGTCTGCTTTATCCGCTGCGGCTATCTGTTGTTGCGCTTTTTCGGATTCTGATTTGAGCAAATCAAACCACTTCTTGCCGTCTTTCACGTTCTCTTGGAACCAGATATAAACCGGCGCTGCGGATTCCTGGAACTTGGCTTTTTCTTCCGGAGTAGGCACGTAAAGCTTACCGCCGGCTTTCTTGAAGGCATCGTAAGCAGCAATCGATTTACGCTTCGGAGAAGCAAACGTTGCCTGTTGCAGTGCACGGAAACCATCGACAACCACTTTACGTAGCTCTGGTGGCATATCTAGGAAAGCTTCGTTGTTCATATACCAAAGCGCTGACATGTAGGCATGGCCGTCTAAAGTCACGTATTTCAAACCTGCCTCTGGGAACTTCATGCCCATGATATCGGTGATACCGTTTTTCGAGCCTTCAACCACACCCGTCTGGAATGAAGTGTAAAGCTCAGGCCATGGGATTGGCGTTGGGCTTGCACCCAGTGCTTTCACCAGTTCCTGCGGCAAATCAGCAACCACGGTGCGGATCTTCAGGCCTTCCAAATCACTTGGCTGTTTCACCGTGCGTTTGGTATTGGCAAAGTTACGCCAGCCGCCAGTGTTACCAATCGCCATCAAACGCAGTTTGTCGTCTGTGTCCGCAAGGATTGCTTTACGCAGTTCACGCACGAAATCGCCTTGCAGCACAGCTTCTGCAGTGCGGTCATCTGGCAGGACATACGGAAGGTCGAGAACCTGAATGTACGGGAACATGTTCGCCGCACCGCCAGAGGTAGAAATGTAGATATCGACTGAACCGTCTTCTACCGCCTGAATACACTCGGTACCGTTACCGCAAAGCTGGGTACCGATATAGAGATCAACTTTGATTTTGCCGTTCGAGTGAGATTCAACGAAGTCTTTAAAGACGATCAGACCATCATAGTCTTCGTCATTTTCGTTGGAGTTAGCCACTGCGCGAAGGTTGAAGTCCGCCGCCATGGCAGGCACTGACAATGCTGTGGTGGTCATTAATCCAGCCAACAACGCCAATGCACTTCCCTTCAATGCTGAACGCATTTTATTTACCGTTATTTTCATACTTCACCTTTTCACTTCCGTGATTGCCAGCCCAAAGGCTGTTCCACATAAGGTGAGAACTTACGTTCTCGGTTGCTTTAAAAATCCTGAATCATGCCAGACCCAACCATTGCGGAATGGTCATAGAAAGAGACGGGAAAAACGTAATCAGGAAGATCACTACCACTTCCACTGCCAGGAACGGCAGAATCGCACGGGACAACGTTTCGACTTTCTCGCCGGATACGCTTGAAGCCACAAACAATACCAGTCCCATTGGAGGCGTCGCCAAGCCCACCGTGAGGTTCACACTCATGATGATGGCGAAATGCACTGGGTCTATGCCCAGACTGACAAAAACTGGCGCCAGAATTGGCCCCAGAATAATGATGGCCGGACCTGCATCGAGGAACATGCCAACAATAAAAAGCAAAATGTTAATAAGGAACAATAAGATCAGCGGGTTCTCACTGATACTCAGCGTCCAATGCGCCATGGATTCTGCCGCATGGGAAAGCGATACCACGGTTTTGAACGCGAGTGCCGCGCCAACCAAAAGCAGAATCACAGCAGACGACTTGGCACTTGCGGTAAAAATGTCCGGGATGTCTTTCAGCTTCACAGTACGAAGCACGAACATACCGACGACCAAGGTATAAAGCACCGCAACGGCAGAAGCTTCGGTCGGTGTAAAGATTCCACCCAAGATGCCGCCCAAAATGATCACGGGTGTCAGCAATGGCCAGAATGCCTTTCTGGTGGCTGTTCCGCGTTCACGCCATGTCGCTTTTTCACTGGCAATTGGCAGGTTCTGGCTTTTCGCCAGCAACGCGATCAACAGCATCAAGCCACCACCAATCATCACACCCGGAACCACTCCCGCAGCAAACAGTGCTGCCACGGAAATTTCCATGGTGTAGGCGTAAATAATCATGATGCCGGAAGGTGGAATGATTGGGCCAATCACCGAAGAAGCCGCGGTAATGGCTGCCGCGAACTTACGCGAGTACCCGTTCTTCTCCATCGCAGGGATCATCATCGAACCAATAGCAGAGGTATCCGCCACGGCAGAACCGGAAAGCCCCGCAAACAGCATGCTCGACATCACATTCACATGCGCCAGACCACCGCGTACATGACCAATAAGTGACTGCGAGAAATTCACCAGACTCAGGGTTATACCGCTTCGGTTCATCACCTCACCCGCGAGCATGAAGAATGGAATGGCCATCAGCGGGAAAGAGTCGATTCCGTTGTAGATATTACGGAATAGCAAGGGAATATCCCTGTCCATGCCTTCTGCATAAAGCATGAAGCCCGGAGCGGCGAGCAGCGCGAAAAACACCGGCATGCCGACGAGAAGAAAAACCAAAAACAGAGGTAGAAAGAAGATCAACATTTACAGCCACATCCTTATGATTACCAACGCCTGACTACTCAGCTTTCTCCAGCTTGCGCAGCGATGGCACCCTCTTCTTTATGAGTAAGCGCTTTCAGGAACATTTCTAAATTAGCGAGCAACATGGTGCCAAAGCACACCGGCATCGCGAGATAGATCCACGCCCGTTTCAGCGGAAAAGATGCTGCACGGGTTCGAAAGCCGCGGTCAAAGAATTCCAGTGCGATGGAGAACAGTTGGATCAGAACAGCAAAGGCAATCACCAGCAGCAGAATGCGAATCACCTGTGCCACCTTTGGCGACAGATAATTGAAAATCATATCGATAGAGACAAACATGCCCTTTCGATACGCCTGCCCTGCAACCAATGCCATCATCCAAATCATCAATGCCCGGGCGACTTCTTCCGGCCAAGGCAATGCAGCATTGAACACATAGCGACACACCACCTGCAGTAGAATGCTGGACACCATCAAGGCCACCAGCACCCAAGCTACGGATGCGCCAATGCGATCCAATGTGTTATTGACGGTTTCCAGCACCGAAATGACTGACTTCACCACTGCCATTAAGCGACTTCTCCTACCTTGCCGAAGCGGCTGCGTTCAAACACCAATCCATCACCCTGCTGCGAGTGAAAGTCGGTCACTTTGCCAAGCAGGATGTCATGATCACCCGCACTGACGACGCCGTTTAAGTCGCAGTCAAACCAGGCTACAGCACCTTCAATGATGGCGCGGCCACTCGGTGCCCGCTGGATTTCAACCCCACTGAAGCGCTCTTCATGGCTGCCACGGCAGAACTTCATTGCAAGCTCAGAGTGTTCCACCGCCAGCACGCTCACTGTGTAGCCACCAGACTCCAGAATCGGTTGTTTGGTTGACGATGTGCGGTTGATGCTCCAAAGCACAATCGCCGGCTCCAAAGAAACAGAGTTGAAAGACGAGCACGTCAATCCATAATCCTGCCCTTCATGGCGCGCTGTAATCACTGTCACGCCGGTAGCAAAGCAGGAAAGTGCGTTTCTCAGTTCGCGACTCATGCGACTTCCTCCCCTGCTGCAGCCGTCCAAAGTTCAAACCAGGTCTCTCTATCTATCGAGACTTTCAGCGCGTCGCTTATGCCACGAATACGTTCAAGATTGTTGGTACCCAACACAGGCAAAATGCCTACAGGGTGAGCGAGTAGCCAAGCAATCGCCACGGCATCAATACCGACATCGAACTTCTCGGCCTCACGATGCAACAAAGGTTTCACGCGCTGCGCCGCCTCGCTGTTGCCAAATAATTCGCCGCCAGCCAATGGCGACCATGCCATCGGCTTTATGCCGCCTTTTTGCATGAATGCCACTGTACCGTCGGTAAAGGACTCCCGGGTCATCAGGCTCATTTCAATCTGGTTGGTCACTAATGGATGACGCATACCAGATTGCAGCAACTCCCAATCCCACGATTTAAAGTTCGACACGCCAACCGCTTTCACCAAGCCTTCATCTATCAGTGAATCCAGCGCATTCCCTGTTTCACTATGATCCATAAACGGATCCGGGCGGTGTATCAGCAGTAAGTCTAGGTGGTCAGTTTTCAGGTTTTGCAAAGAGTTGGTAACTGACTGACGAATATGCGCTTCTGAGGTGTCGTAGTATTTAACACGACGGTTCGGGTATTTTTCTGACAGCAGCATGATGTCGCATTTCGACACCAACTGAATCTGGTCACGCAGTGAAGGAGTCGCTTCGAGCACTTGACCAAACACCTCTTCACAGGAGTAGTCACCATAGATGTCAGCGTGATCAAAGGTGGTGATCCCTTGCTCCAGACACGCATCGACTTTCGCGCGAACATGCGCCTCTGAGGTGTTCTCATCATCCGACAAACGCCAAACGCCATAAACCAGACGGCTGAATGCAGACAGTGACGGATGCAGTTCTGTGTATTTCATTATTTGCGCTCTCCTGCGCCAAGTGGAGTCAAAGGGGTGGTTGCCGGAACACGGCCGTATTCTTCAGGCATTGAGCAGGTCTTCAGCTCAGGTAGAATTTTCTGTCCGACAATTTCACATTCAGATTGGTGTGGGTAGCCAGAGAAGATAAAGGCCCGGATACCCATTTTCTTATAGCGTTCTATCTTGGTCAGCACCTGATCGACACTACCTACCAATGCTGCACCGCAGCCAGAACGGGCGCGGCCAACACCGGTCCAAAGGTTTGGTTCTGTAAAACCAAACTGGTCTGCCTGCTCACGCTGTTTAGACTGAAACGCTACGCCAAGACTTTTCGAGTCCAACGCGCGCTCGCGAATCGATTGACCAAAATCGTCGTCGAGCTTTGATACCAGAGACTCAGCATATTCACGGGCTTCGGCTTCAGTATCTCGAACAATCATGTGAACACGAAGGCCATAGTCGAGTGTGCGTCCATGACGTTGCGCCACTTCATTAACCGCTTTCATGCGTGATTCCAGCATGTCTTCGGTTTCTGGCCACATCAGGTACACGTCGCAGTCTGAACCACACAGTTCAAGGGCATCTGGAGAATAGCCACCGAAGTAAAGAAGTGGGCCGCCGTTTTGCTGATAGGGACGAACAGGATCGGCAGAAAGTGTGTCGAGTTTGTAGATTTCTCCGTCGTAACGGATTTCATCTTGCGTCCAGGCTTGACGAAGAATATCGACCACTTCTTTTGAACGGCGGTAGCGGTAAGCGCTATCCGCTTTCTCGCCAGGGAAATCAGAGGAGATGACATTCAGCGTCAAACGCCCTTTCATGATGTGATCAAGCGTCGCGACTGAGCGCGCTAACATGGCGGGGTGTACTTCTCCACAACGAATTGCTGCCAGCAAATTGATACGCTCAGTAAGCGGGCCCATCGCGGAGGCAAACGTCAGTGTGTCTTGCCCAACCTGATACGAAGACGGGCAGAGAATGTTGCGAAAGCCCTGCTTCTCGGCAGTCAAAACGATATCTCGGGTGTTTTCCCAACTGCTTCGCAACGCACCATCAGGCACACCCAAATAGCGATAATCGTCGCTACAAAGCGGCGCAAACCAAGATACCTCGGCGGCATCTAACCCCTCACTCGTGATAGGCACGACACTCATCTGAACTCTCCTGTTCTTATTGTAAAAAGCCAACCAACGTTATTGTTCTTGTTGCTTTTCATTCCCATCAAAATGAAAATGATTAGTGAATGAATTGTTAATAAATGCTATAAGATTTACAAATAAAGTAAATCAATGATGAATGAATTCATTCACTCTCTGAGCGAGGAAACAGAAATAAGCTCAGTAACCTTCTAATATATCGACGGTTATTAATTTTGAGATTTTCAGAAAATGAGTGAATCAACACGATTACCCTTGTTCATCCAGATAAGCGAGTTGTTGCGCAGAGAAATCTCGGCAGGTTATTGGTTGCCGGGAGAAAGGCTGCCTACTGAAGCGGAACTGGCAAAAAAGCTGGGGGTTGCTGTCGGCACGCTGCGCAAAGCGCTGAACGAGCTTGAACAGAATGGATTGCTGGAAAGGATTCAGGGCTCCGGCACTTATGTGAAAAACACGCCTGATAATTCGGCGGTGTATCACTTTTTCCGTCTAGAACTGAAATCAGGTGGTGGCTTGCCAAACGCCGACTTTCTTAGCGTGGAGCAACACACCAACACCTATGTGGCGTCTTTGTTGGGGCTGGAATCAAACGCACAACTATGGCGTTTCCGCCGCTTGAGAAAACTCGACCAGCAACCTGCTGCCATGGAAGAAATTTGGATCAGCGGTGAGCACAAAGACGACATCGCCCCAAACGATCTCGTGGAATCACTGTATGTGTATTACCGCGAAAAGCTTGGCTTTTGGATTTCAAAGGTGCAGGACAGCATCACGGTCGATCATGTACCGGACTGGAAGCACCAAGACTTTAAACCTGAGATTGGCTCTGCATGCGGCTACATAGAGCGCTTGAGCTGGTCAAACCGGGACCGTATCGAAGAAGTATCTTTCACTTGGTACGACCCGGTAAACGTGCGCTATGCAGCGCGATGGACATAACGACAACGATAGCCTCTCAGGCTACCAAACAAACGTAAGGGACGGACTGAATGACAGATCAAGTAATTCGCTACGGCATCCTCGGCTGCGGCATGATGGGACAAGAGCACATTCGGAATATTCAACTTCTAGAGAATGTTGATATCACCGTGCTTGCCGAACCTAACGCAGAAATGCGCGAAAAAGCGCAGACGTTGGTGCCAACCGCCCGCACGGTTGAAGGTTTGGATGAATTACTTGAAGCGAACGATGTCGATGCCCTCGTTATCGCAACCCCTAACTTTCAGCATGCCGAGCAATTACTTGGCATCATGAGCCGCTGCTCACTGCCGATCTTGATTGAGAAACCCATCTGTACCCAGATTGATGATGTGGCGCGTTTGGTAGAAGCTGCAAAATCCCACCCTGCTCCGATTTGGGTTGCGATGGAATATCGCTACATGCCACCAATCACCTTGTTGCTCGACTTGCTGGCACAAGGCGAGATTGGCCAGCGCCATCTGTTTTCAATTCGCGAGCACCGCTTTCCTTTCCTGCATAAAGTGGATGACTGGAACCGTTTCAACCACAAAACCGGCGGTACACTGGTCGAGAAATGCTGTCATTTCTTTGATCTGATGCGACTGATGGCCGACGCTAACCCTGCTCGAGTCTTTGCTTCCGGCAGTCAAGCCGTCAACCACAAGGATGAGTCCTATAACGGTGAAGCACCGGACATCCTCGATAATGCTTATGTCACCGTGGAATTCGACAACGGCACCCGCGCCAGCTTGGAGCTTTGCATGTTCGCTGAGGGCTCGCGCTATCAAGAGGAGATCAGCGTTGTCGGCGACAAAGGCAAGGTGGAATGTCTGGTTCCCGGCCCCGGCCGTTTCTGGCCGACAGAAACCCTTGGCGAGCCCCCTGTCGCCCAAGTCATTTCCAGCCCCCGCGAGCCTAAGGGCCCAAAACAAATGGAAGTGCCTGTAGACCCTACTCTCCTCGAAGCTGGCGATCACAACGGTTCCACTTTCTACCAACACCAGAAATTCCAGCGCGCAGTGTTAGGTAAGCAAGAAGTTGAGGTGTCATTGGAGGATGGCTTGAAAGCCGTGGTAATTGGGCTGGCGGCGCAGGAGGCTATTCGTACTCACAAAGTTGTAACGTTTATCGATAGCGGCCTCGGCTTCAAGGCCGCAAACTAATTGAGTCGTCACTTACCCAATAGAAACAATTCTACCGATGGCGTTCTTGTATACATGAACGCCACATGAATCACACTTTTCGTCAACTCAAGTGTAAAAGTAAAAAACTCTCGCTATTGTCTACTCTGTAACTCCGTACAGCATTTTATATCGCCTCTTATTACCCACCCGCGTAGACCGTCCTAAATCAAAATTCTTGCACCAAGTTTTTGAACGAGTCCCACGAATTTTTCCGATTTTTTTTCTATCGGTGCACACATATCGTTATCCCTGTAGCAACACGAAATCAATAACAATGCAATTGGAGATACGATTATGAAAACGACAATGACTGCAATCAGCCTGGTATTCGCTTCAATGTCTGTAACGGCAATGCCAAGCCACGGTCTTGATGTTTCAGTTGATGCTCGCAATGGTGCAGCTATCATCGAAGTACTTCGTGACGGTCAACCAGTCGAAGGCGCAAATGTTTCTGCGAAGAACTTTACGCAAAGCACAAACGAGAATGGCACCACGTTTTTTAACCTGCTGTCTAACCGCTCGCAGTACGTAGATTTCACCATTACTGACGATCAGGGCAACACAGAGACCGTACGCAAGTACGTTCCACGTGACCGCAGTTAATAGCTAACAAGCCAAGTAAAAAGACTCCTTTGGGAGTCTTTTTTGTTTCCGGCGACAGCCAACAATGTAAATTTACGCAAATGATAATCGTTATCATTGAATTCTTCACAAAGGCGACGTATTTTAGGGTGAAGTAAAGTAGTCAGAGAAGAATAATGAAGAAACCGAACCCGATTCAGCTTACTGTCGAAGCAAGCACAGCCATTACCCCCAACATGCAGCGTATCGTGATGCATGGCGAAGCGCTTTCCCGCTTTCCTGCCAACTGCGAAGGCGGATATATCAAGTTAATGTTTGCGCCGGACGGCAGCACAAATCTGAGTTCACTTCCAGCGGGCGAAAGGCCTGTTATGCGCACCTACACTATCCGCGAGTTGGATTTCAGCACACACATGATCACAGTAGACTTTGTCCGCCATAAGGTCGATGACTGTGGCTGCGGCCATGCCGCGCGCTGGGCAATGAATGCCAAAGTTGGCGATACCATGACGATTGCTGGCCCAGGCACCATTCAGGAAATCAACAAAGAAGCAGATTGGTTCTTTATGGCTGCCGATATGACCGCCCTTCCAGCACTGTCTGTCAAAATTGCTTCGCTACCTCAACATGCAAAAGGCCATGCGGTCATTGAAGTGCTTTCTCAAGACGACATTCAGCCGATTCAAGCCCCAGAAGGGATGCAAATCGACTGGCTGGTTAAAGGCGAAAAAACACTGGCAGAGCAAGTTAAGGAAAAAGAATGGCTGGATGGTAATGCTGCCATCTGGTGTGCTTGTGAGTTCGATTCCATGCGTGCACTTCGTCAATATTTCCGTAATGACAGAGAAGTCGATCGGGACAACATCTACATCAGCAGCTATTGGAAAAATGGCGTAACAGAAGAAGGCCACAAAGTGATCAAGCAGAAGGATGCTGAGGCTATTGCTTAAAGATCATCTTCGCTTATCTAAAATGCCGCGTTATTACGCGGCATTTTAGTTTTACCCTATACCCAACTAACCCGCTTTGAGCTTATATTCCTCAGCCAGCATTTCCGCCGCTTTTTCAGCGATGGGGTTCAACAGCCCACTTCCCAGCGCAGCAATAAGACTCTGCTTCATGTCGCGCGACCAGAAGCGGCGAATGTGGGAAGCGACTTCGTCGACCGTCTCTTGCTCGGTTCTGCCATGCTCGAGGTTGTCAGCGATTTGGTTCGCCATCGCATAAAGGCGTTCGTTACGATGAAGTTCACCGTCCATGTTCACTCCTGCTTAATCGCTGCTGTCTTGTATCGCCGCAGATAAATGGGCTTGTTGTTGTTCGTCGAACTCACGGAAACGTTGTTGCCAATCCGCCGGTTCCACTGCCACTTTCACCTGCACCGCCGTCACTTTGTATTCAGGGCAGTTTGTTGCCCAATCTGAGTTTTCTGTGGTGATCACATTGGTGCCGGAAACCGGGTGATGGAAGGTGGTGTAAACCACGCCCGGTTGCATGCGATTGCTAATTTTCGCAGGCAAGGTAATCTCACCCGCGCGGCTAGCAATCCGAACTGGAGAGCCATCTGTAACACCGCGATCTTCCGCATCCAAAGGATGAATTTCCAATACGTCTTCCTGATGCCATTGGCTGTTGTCGGTACGACGTGTCTGAGCACCGACATTGTATTGCGATAGGATACGCCCTGTGGTCAGCAGCAATGGGAAGCGTTTATTCACTTTCTCTTCTGTTGCCACGTACTCCGTCACCACAAAGCTGCCCTTACCTTTCACAAATCCGCCGATGTGCATGGTTGGGGTCCCTAGGGGCGCTTCATCGTTACACGGCCACTGGATTGAGCCCAGCTCATCCAGCTTTTCATAACTGACACCATGGAAAGTCGGGGTCAGCTTGGCGATTTCATCCATGATTTCGGAAGGATGCTTGTAATGCATCTCGTAGCCAAGGGCGTTGGCAAGATCCATGGTCGCTTCCCAGTCTGCTTTACCGGAAAGTGGAGCCATCACTTTACGCACCGGCGAGATACGGCGCTCTGCATTGGTAAAGGTACCGTCTTTCTCCAAGAAGCTGGCACCCGGTAGGAATACATGCGCAAACTTCGCCGTTTCGTTGAGGAAGATGTCCTGAACGATCAGGCATTCCAGCGATGTCAGCGCCGCTTCGACGTGTTGGGTATTCGGATCAGATTGGGCGATGTCTTCACCCTGCACATACATGCCTTTAAATCGACCTGCGATAGCGGCGTCGAACATGTTAGGAATGCGAAGCCCAGGTTCATCATCAATTGGCACACCCCATTCACCCTCAAACAACGCACGTACTTCTGGGTCTGACACATGACGATAACCCGGCAACTCGTGGGGGAACGAGCCCATATCACAGCTACCTTGCACGTTGTTCTGACCGCGCAGTGGATTCACGCCCACCCCTTCACGACCGACGTTACCTGTCGCCATTGCAAGGTTGGCAATTGCCATGACCGCTGAACTGCCTTGGCTGTGCTCTGTCACCCCGAGGCCATAGTAAATAGCGCCGTTTCCAGCTTTGGCATACATACGCGCGGCTTCACGGATCAGCATGGCGGGAACGCCTGTGGCACTTTCCATCGCTTCCGGTGAATGATGTTCATCAGCAATAAAGTCGCGCCATTTTTTGTACGCTGCCATATCACAACGCTCTTCAATGTAAGACGTATCTTCCAACCCTTCATTGATGATGACGTGCGCCAACGCATTCAACACGGCGACATTGGTGCCCGGACGCAATTGAAGATGGTATTGCGCGCGAACATGCGCTGCGTTGACCAGATCAATTTCGCGTGGGTCGATAACAATCAGTTTTGCGCCGCTACGGAGACGACGTTTAAGCTGGGATGCAAACACCGGATGACCATCAGTTGGGTTGGCCCCAATAACAATAATCGCATCGGCTTTTTGGACAGATTCGAAGGTCTGTGTCCCTGCGGATTCACCCAGTGTGGTTTTTAGGCCATAACCCGTGGGAGAGTGACAAACACGGGCACAGGTATCCACGTTGTTGGTACCAAAGCCTGCGCGAACCAGTTTTTGCACCAGATAGGTTTCTTCATTAGTGCAGCGGGAAGAGGTGATCCCACCCAGCGCATTCGCGCCGTGTTTATAGCGGATCGCTTTGATCTTGTCTGCGGCAAAGCCAATCGCTTCTTCCCAACTCACCTTGCGCCAAGGCTGATGAATAGAATCGCGGATCATCGGGTCAGTCACACGATCTTTGTGGGTTGCATAGCCAAAGGCAAAACGCCCTTTCACACAAGAATGCCCCTGATTCGCTTTTCCGTCTTTGTGGGGCACCATTCGGATCAATTCATCACCGCGCATTTCGGCACGGAATGAACAACCAACGCCGCAATACGCGCAGGTCGTCACGCGATAATGGCTCGGGGTGCCCAGCTCTATCACGCTGTTTTCTGTCAATGCAGCCGTCGGACAGGCTTGTACGCATGCACCACAGGACACGCATTCAGAGTCCATAAACGATTCTGACCCTGCGACGATACGGGATTCAAAACCCCGGCTTTCCACTGTCAGTGCGTGTTGACCCTGAATCTCTTCACAGGCACGCACACATCGGGAACAGACGATGCATTTGCTGGTTTCAAAGGTGAAGTAAGGATTGGAGGTGTCCTTTTCCATGTTGAGGTGGTTGCTACCTTCGAATCCGTAGCGCACGTCACGAAGACCAACCGCCCCCGCCATGTCCTGCAATTCACAGTCGCCATTCACCGCACAGGTCAAACAATCCAGTGGATGGTCTGAAATGTATAACTCCATCACGTTACGGCGTAACTTGCGCAGCGCTTCATTTTGTGTGGTGACTACCATGCCTTCAGCAACGGGTGTGGTGCAGGCGGCGGGTTTTCCGCGCATTCCTTCAATTTCCACCACACACATACGGCATGAGCCAAACGCTTCGAGTGAATCAGTGGCACACAATTTGGGAATTTGAATATTCAGCATGGTAGACGCATGCATGACCGACGTGCCTTCTGGCACTGAGATTGGCCAGCCATCAATGGTCAGTGAGATTTGCTTAACGTCTTCGCCTTTTACAGCAGGCGTACCGAAGTCTTTGCTGCCTTGCTCAATGGGAATATAGAACTCAACCATTGTCTTCTCCTCAACGGCTTACTTGCCGCCACTGTTCACCTGGGCACCCGCATCTTTCGCGAGCCCGAAATCTTCTGGAAAGTGCTTCAATGCGCTTTTCACCGGAAACGGCGTCATGCCGCCCATAGCGCAGAGTGAGCCCTGCTCCATGGTCTCGCAGAGATCATCCAGTAGCTCTTTACGTTCCAGCTTGTCATCGCCTTGCGCATCCAGCAGTTGGTCAATCACTTCCGCGCCTCGGACTGCACCAATACGACAAGGCGTGCATTTCCCGCAGGATTCCAGCTCGCAGAATTCCATCGCAAAACGCGCCATCTGGCTCATGTCGGTTTGATTGTCGAACGCGACAATGCCACCGTGCCCCAACATGGCTCCACGAGCAGCGAGATGTTCGTAATCCAAATCCGTATCCCAGTCATGTTCAGCAATGTAAGCGCCAAGCGGCCCACCTATTTGGACGGCTTTAAGGGGCTTTCCTGTCTTACTGCCACCACCGAAATCAAACAAGAGTTCGCGAATCGTCACGCCAAAAGCCAACTCAAACAGACCGGGACATTTCACATTCCCCGCCAGTTGGATTGGCATGGTGCCGAGGGAGCGGCCCTGGCCAAAGTCTTTGTAGTAATCCGCCCCTTTGGACAGGATGATAGGTACCGAAGCCAGCGAAATAACGTTATTGATGACGGTGGGTTTACCAAATAGACCTTCAATGGCCGGAAGTGGTGGCTTGCTTCTTACCAATCCACGTTTGCCTTCCAAGCTTTCCATCAGTGAGGTTTCTTCACCGCAGATATATGCCCCAGCGCCCATCCGAAGCTCTAAATCGAAATGTTTGCCGCTGCCGCAAATATCCGCCCCGAGATAGCCCGCCGCATAAGCCTTTTCTATCGCTTGGGTGAAGATCTTACAGGCATTCGGATACTCAGATCGGGTGTAGACATATCCCTGTGTGGCTCCGACAGCGATGGCGCAAATGATCATCCCTTCAATCAGGGTGAACGGGTCACCTTCCATCAGCATACGGTCGGCAAAAGTTCCGGAATCGCCTTCGTCTGCATTACAAATCACGTACTTTTGACCTGCAGGTTGGTCTGAAACGGTTTGCCACTTAATGCCGGTTGGAAACGCCGCACCACCGCGACCACGCAGGCCAGAGGTTTTTACTTCGTCGAGAATGTCCTGAGTACTCATGCCCAGCGCTTTTTCCAGCCCGACGAACCCACCTTTGCTGCGGTAATCTTCAACATCTAACGGGTCAACAAACCCGACACGTTCAAACGTCAGCCGTTGTTGTTTTTTCAGCCAGGGGATTTCGGTGGTCAACCCTAAACAAAGTGGGTGCTCCAACGCAGCGCTGCCCGCTTCATCTAGCGCAAAGAAACGGAGCGCTAATAGGGAATCCACGTCATCTTCGAAAACCGGACCAAAGGCCACTCGACCTTGAGCCGACTCCACTTCAATCATGGGTTCGAGCCAGAACAAGCCGTGGGAACCGTTACGGACAATAGTCAAAGATTCGCCCATGGTGACGGCACTATGAGCCAAACGTTGAGCGACTTTCTCAGCGCCACGGGAAACAGAAGAAGAGTCGAGGGGAACATAAATGCGATAACTCATGGCGCTTTCACCTCGATCACTTGGGTGAGCAACGAATCGACAAGGTTGTCGAATGCCTCATCGTTCATTTCACCGTGGATATCATCACCGACTCTCACACACGGCGAGTACATGCAGTTGCCCAGACAGTAAACGGGTTCGAGAGTGAAGTTGTTATCTTTAGTCGTTTCATGAAAGCCAATACCCAGTCTTGAGGCGGCGTGCTTTTCAAGAGCACGCGAGCCCATCGACTGACAAGATTCAGCGCGGCAAATTTGAATGACATGTCCGCCCGGTGGCTGATTGCGGAACTCATGGTAAAAGCTGATCACGCCATGCACATCGGCATTGGACAAATTCAGTCCGTGCGCAATCATCGGCACTGATGCCGGAGGCACATAACTCAACTGATGTTGAATGTGGTGTAACACTGGCAACAACGCGCCCGGCTTGGCTTTAAGCGAATTGATCGCTTCCGCCACGACCGCGCGCTCTTGCTCCGTCAAAGCGCTACGCTGACCTTGGTTTTCCATTGGCTTTCCTTGCTTTCCAATCAATCACAACTGCCTGTCTACGTACACAGACTTGATCTAAGTGTAGAGCCATTCCACCTCCTTCCTGTTCCCGAATTGAGACCCGAAACAGCGGTAATGCGACGTGCGGGATAGTATGAGCATGGTCAAAACTGGCTGGTTTTTATACAAATTTTTTCTATGCCGTCACACAATGATTAATTGTTGCTCAACAGTAATTGACAGTTTACTCACCTCATTTAAAACTAACATATGTTTAACAACCAAACAGGTGTTAAGTGTCATGACGTCGCGCGAAGATGAAATTCTCCAATTGATCAAAGATGATCCCTTCATCCAGCAACAGAGCATTGCCGACAAGCTTAATATCAGTCGCTCTGCGGTCGCTGTGCATATTATGAACATGACGCGGAAAGGCGTGATTCGCGGAAAAGGCTATATTGTTGACCGTCCACAGTATGTGGTCGTGATTGGCGGCACCAATATGGACATTCTGGGTCAACCGGAAGTAGCCATGGTCGAGCGTGATTCCAACCCCGGAAAAATCACGGGTTCAGCAGGCGGAGTAGGCCGGAACATCTCAGAAAACCTAGCGAGATTAGGCGTCGACACCAAATTGATTTCAGTGGTTGGGGATGATGCCTACGGCAATGTGGTACTGGAAGCTACGCGCAAGGCGGGCGTGGACGTTAAAGCGGTCAGTCAGCTTACCGGACAGACCACATCCACCTATCTTTCTCTACTGGATGCCCATGGAGATATGCTGGCTGCAGTGTCAGACATGTCGATTCTCGATCACCTGAATATTGGGCTACTCGCCCAACATACTGATCTTATCCAACACGCTGCGGCGATTATCATCGATACCAACCTCAACGACGATGTTCTCGCTTACCTGTTTAGTAAGTTTCACGATCAAGTCATCTATTTGGATACGGTGTCGACGGCGAAATCCATCAAAGCCAAACCGTATCTCAAACATATCCACACACTCAAACCGAACCTGTTGGAAGCGGAGACCATTTCTGGTTTACCGCTGAATTCCGATGAGGATATCGACGACATTGCAGACTGGTTCATTCAACAAGGCATCACCCGCTTGTTCCTGAGCCTTGGCGCCGATGGCATCCTCTATCGCTCGGCAGAAGACACCGCCTTAATCCGTCCGTCCAAAGTCAATGTGGTCAATGCCAATGGCGCAGGAGATGCCTTTCTCGCCGGATTGGTGTACGGACAAATGAATAATCTGACTGACGCAGAATCCTGCCGCTTTGCGCTCGGCTGCGCCATGTTAACGATGGAGCACATGCAAACCATCAACCCAACCATTACCGAATTGATGGTGCTACAGCGCCTAGAGGAAGCCTTATGTTAAACCCCTATCTCGACATTCACCCGGACGTTCAGCAAGCCTTGTCAGAAGGCAAACCTGTTGTCGCGTTGGAATCCACCATCATTTCCCACGGTATGCCTTATCCGGAAAATGTGGAAACTGCCCTGCGCGTTGAAAAGGCGGTGCGTGATAACGGGGCAATTCCTGCCACTATCGCGATCCTCAAAGGCCGTTTAAAAGTGGGTCTCAGCGAAGAAGAAATCACGTATCTAGGGCAGCAAGGTCAGTCAGCGATCAAAACCAGTCGTCGCGATATTCCTTTCATTGTCGCGAACAAAGCAGACGGTGCAACCACGGTCGCATCCACGATGATTCTGGCCGATATGGCAGGCATCCGTGTGTTTGCCACGGGGGGCATTGGTGGCGTTCACAGAGGTGCCGAAACCAGTTTTGATATCTCTGCTGACTTGGAAGAATTGGCAGAAACCAAGGTCGCCGTTGTGTGCGCGGGAATTAAGTCCATTCTCGATTTAGGACTGACACTTGAGTATCTCGAAACCAAAGGTGTTCCCGTGATTGGCTATGGCACAGAAACGCTGCCTGCGTTTTATACACGCGAAAGTCAGTTTGGTGTCGACTACCGAATCGACAGTCCTGAGTTGATCGCGGCGGCACTGAAAGCGAAGTGGGAAATGAAACTTAAAGGCGGCGCAGTGATTGCTAACCCTGTACCTGAAGAACATGCTCTGAAGAACGAAGAAATCGATAGCGTCATTGAAGCTGCGATTACAGAAATGGATGCCAAAGGCATAAAAGGTAAGGATTCCACACCATTTTTGTTGGCAAAAGTGGCCGAAAAGACCGCGGGAAACAGCCTAAAAGCCAACATTGCATTGGTACTTAACAATGCAGCACTCGCCGCTAAGATTGCAGTTGCATACAGCGATTAACGCTCACTCTCAATAACACCCTCAAATTTCATTACACCTCTAAACACCTTGAGTGCCGGAAATTCGGCCTCAAGGTGTCCGTTTTTATAAGAAATCTTCGTTCCTTTTGTCTTAAAACAGAGCATTTAGCACATGACATCTGTGTTTCAAATAAATTAATTTTACTTTTTTTTAACATTGTCCTACCCATAGGGGAGAAGCTGCGTTCTGGACTGCGCCAATCTCTAAGAGCTGTAACTAAATTAAACAAGGACGGTTTAAAACAAACCGAGAATGGAGAGGTTCCTATGGGCACAGTATCCTCACTACGCCAAACAGTTAACATCGGTTTCTATCTGTGTGACCGCTTTACCATGCTAGCGATGGCTTCTGCGGTTGAAGTATTGCGCATGGCAAACCAGTTGTCAGGCGAGACCTTGTACCGCTGGCACACACTGAGCGAAGATGGCAAAGCGGTATCAGCCAGTGATTCGCTACAGATAGGTGTCGATGAAGGCATCCCTTCTCAGCAAGCTTTGGACATCGTGATTATTTGTGGTGGCTTAGATATTGAAAAGGCAGCCAATCCAAAGTTGCTGAATTGGCTGGGCTCACTGGACAGAAAGCAAGTGACCATTGGTGCTATCTGTACGGGCAGCTATCTCTTGGCGAAAGCCGGTATCATGCAGAACAAAGCTTGCTCTATCCACTGGGAATACCTCGCTGGATTTCAGGAGGCTTTCCCCACCGTCCGTGTCAGCAACAAACTTTTCTCTCTTGACGAGAAGCGCATGACAAGTGCGGGCGGAACTGCACCGATGGATATGATGCTCAATATGGTCACGAAAGAGCACGGCAACAAACTGAGTGCTGCCATCTCTGAAATGTTCATGTGCGAACGTGTGAGAAATACAGAAGACGTTCAGAAGATACCGTTGAGAAACCTGATCGGCACTGCGCAGCCTAAGTTGCTCGAAACCGTATCCTTAATGGAAGCCAATCTCGAAGAGCCTTTCTGCATCGACGAACTCGCTGGTCTCGTACAGCTCTCGCGTCGTCAACTCGAAAGACTGTTCCAACGACATATTCAGTGTTCGCCTTCACGTTACTATCTGCACCTCAGGCTCAGTCGGGCCAAACAACTTCTGATCCAGACCAATCTCTCGATCATCGAAATCTCGATTGCCTGCGGGTTTGTATCCACACCCCACTTCTCCAAATGCTACAGGGATTACTACGGCATTCCGCCAAGAGAAGAGCGTGTAGGCATGCGCCAAGACCAAGAGCCGACACTCGGCAGTGTCAGCTTAGAGAGCGCACAAATAGCCAGCTAAACGTTGAATATCTTCCAAAACATCAGCCCCGGAATTTTCGGGGCTTTTTTTCTTCGGCAGGATCTGCCATCTCATCTGTTGGAATAAAGTGTTCAATTTTTGTTCAACGTAAATTTCGCAGTACCTGATCTTCTTTTATGTGCCGATAATCTAGACGATCCTGACATTTCGATAAGAAGCGAGACACATAACGAAACCTGTTTCGCCGCATACAAATTTGAGGAAAAAATAAAGCCTGCCGTGTTTAACTACCCCTGCTTAACCCGCGTACTTTTTAAGCAGACGGCTTCATCCCAAGATTACGTTTGTATTAATTCAACGTTACCCAAAGGGTTATCCACCGTTTCTGTGGGTAACTTTCTTCGCGACACGTAATAGATTGAGTTTATGTGATTAAATCCTGACCTCGAAATTTTTGCGATTGAGGACAAAATTTTTCCCCAAACATTCTTTTGTCATCTCAATGACATATAGCCTGCCTAAATCATCGTACAAGAACGGAGTCATGCAGGTACTAGCACACGAGCTAAACGCAGAGGGCATTATTGTGTGTCCGGTACACCCTGGGTGGGTGAAAACCGATATGGGTGGTGAAGAAGCCGATATCACGGTACAAGAAAGCGCGGAGGGTATTGTAAATACTCTCCCAGTCACTGACAATGAAAGACAACGGCAAATTTTTCACTTGGGAAGGTCATGAACACGCTTGGTAATCACATTGAATATCTTTGGCTGAATACAGACTCAGAGCATTATCAACAGGCTTTGAGCCTTCGTTACGCGTTGTTTTTCGAAGAGCCCGGCCTACCCTGGGAAGTGTTGTTCGATGCGGACGAAGAAAATAGCCTTCACCTTGCCGCTGTCTGTGACGGGGAATTGCTGGCTTATGGTCGGCTGACCAAACGGGATGATTCAACCATGCAGATATCACAAATGGTGGTTTCACCGGACCACCAACGCAAAGGGTTGGGAGAATCAATTCTTAGCCGACTGGTTGCCCACGCTAAAAAGCACCTAACGAAGAATATTATTTTAAGTGCACGCCTACATGCAATGCCGCTTTATGAAAAGTTGGGATTTAATAAAATGGGCGACGTGTATACCTCACCAAAAACTGGCATTAAACATATTAAAATGAAATTAGTACTATGAAGGGCTGAATGAATCAGCCCTTTTATTTAACGCAACATCATGAAATTTAATTAAGCAATCACTTCTTCTTTGTTTTCAATAGAAGAAGGTGAACCGCCATTGATTGCAATGGACTTAGCTTTCATTGCTTCAGGAATAACTTTCAGAAGGTTAATCTTCAGCAGACCATTTTCCAGATCTGCACCGGTGACCTCAACATAGTCAGCCAGGTTGAACTTACGTTCGAAAGTACGGTTTGCAATGCCTTGGTACAGGTAGTTTTTACCTTCTACCTTCTCTTTTTCACCACGGATTGTCAGCACTCCACGCTCAACGTTGATGTGAAGCTCTTCTTGAGTGAAGCCAGCAACTGCAAGCGTTATCGCGTACTTGCTGTCTTCAAGCGATTCAATGTTATATGGAGGGTAACCCGCTGCTGCGCTTTCTGCGCGGAACGCGTTATCCAGTAAATTGGCAAAGCGGTCAAAGCCGACGCTATTACGGTATAGTGGGGTCAAGTCGATAGTTTTCATCATATATCCTCCAATGAAGCGATATTAAATTTAGTTAAATGATTTATCCGAGAGGCCGCACGAATATCGCCACAACCTCTACACCACTATATTTGGAGATGGACTAAAACACTTTCAAGGGTAAAAAGAGAAAAAATTTTTATTTTCTTTTAAATCTTTGATTATTAGGTGATGGAGTTTTGAAATGTAGACCATTTGTTAATGGCGAATTCTAACCGCCAATAATTATATATTGGGGCGATATAGAAAAGATTCAAGACATGGGATATAAAAAATTAGTAGCTAATATTTTTGTTGTCGATAAGAAGGTTATCTTCCACGAATGTCTTACGCTCTTTATCGTTACACACACGGTGCATGCAAGTGTTTAGGCACAACGCTTGAACCACTTTCTTTGATTGAGCATTTAAACAGCTAAACTCTGCAGCGCACAATTGACCGTTCATAAACAGGCGCTCAAGTGTTTCTACACTGAATTCAAGCTGCACTTTTTCAACGTGTTGAACTGCGGTGGCTCCTTTGCCTTTAACGTGCTTGCTATCCATTTCCTTCACCCGTCTGAAATTCCTATCACATACCCTGAATTTAGATGATAATGGTTATCATTACAACCCAGAGTAAATTATGGATATGAACGACACGCTGACGGTAACGCTGCATTGAATGAGCAATTTGCACTGTAAATTTATTATTCGGTGGGCTCTCTGAGATAGCGACCCGGAGTGTTGCCTGTCATCTTCCTAAAGAAGCTGATAAATGCGCTGTCGCTGGAAAATTTCAGCGCCGAAGCCACTTCCGACACACTTTCCCCTTCCGACAAGCGCTCGACAGATGCCTGCAACCGCCATTGTTGTCGCCAGGACTGATAAGGCATACCCGTCTCCCGAGTGAAGATGCGACTGATGGTTTTGGCACTGGCACCAATACCCTTTGCCATCTCGACTAAAGGCTCTGGCAGCACATTCCCTGCCATCACTTCCTCAAGCCAAACTTTTAGGCGGCGATCAGAAGGGAGTTTCAAAGCGAAGTGCTCTTCTTGTGCGTCGCCGAACTCCTGACAAAACAGCGAGAAGATGGCTTGCTGATCTTCTTGTGGCATTTCCCATTCCCAGTAAGCCATGCGCTCGATGAGTTCTCTTAGCAGGCCGTTGACAGCGATTATCTTGATGTCTTTAGGAAGGTGCTGGGATATCTGTGCGTCGAAATACAATGACCGATAAGCCACCACATTTCTCATCACTGCGCAGTGAACCGTGCCAGCTGGAATCCAGGCAGCACGGCTTGGCGGCAGCACACACCATAACCCGTTCAGGTTGATGCTCATGCACCCTGAAGAAGCAAACAGAAGCTGATGCTTGTTGTGTTTGTGCATTCCCGAGTCATGACGCCCAATCTGTGCGGCAACGCCAATAATTGGCGCTTCCAACACATCTGCGTTAAATCGGGTTTCTTCAGTTATAACTGCCATCTGTCCTTATTTTGATGCTTTTGGTTCTAATAACGTTAATAGGCCAAGTATATCCGCCTATAGACTCCACGCCATCAAAAACAATTATTGGAGACTTTATGAAAACGCAAACCCCGTCTTTGTGGCTTCTTGGGGCGCTGCTGATGTTTCCCCAAATTGCCGAAACAATTTACAGCCCGGCACTGCCCAATCTAGCTGAAGACTTTGGCGTTTCCTTTGATACGGCATCACTCACGTTATCGGTTTACTTTTCCGCATTTGCGGTTGGCGTGGTGGTGTGGGGAAGGCTTGCCGATACACTGGGACGACGCACAGCGATGCTCATTGGTTTGGCGACTTATGCAATGGGAAGCGTGTTAGCAATGCTTGCGGCCGACTTTCATGTCGTACTTTTAGCCCGAGTAATTTCCGCCTTTGGGGCAGCGACAGGCTCCGTCGTCGGTCAAACCATGTTAAGGGACAGCTACGAAGGCGCTGAATTGGGCAGAGTCTTCTCTATCATGGGAATGGCGACCGCTGTTAGCCCTGTGATTGGACTGATTTTGGGAAGTGTCGTGACCACTTACTCAGGTTACTTGGGCGTATTCACAACATTATTGGGTCTAGCAGTGGTGTTACTGGTTGGGTCTACATTTTCCCTGACAGAAACCAAACCCGTGCATACCCGACGTGTTTCGCTTGCTTCAGTGTGCCGTGCAATGCTGCGCGATGGCTCAATATGGAAGAATGCCGTTTTGGTGGCCGCCTTTAATCTTATGTTGTTCGGCTACTACGCGATTGCACCTTTTACTTTCAAACAACTTGGCCTTAGTTCCATTGAATTTGGGTACACCGGGATTGTGCTGGCGCTGGGATCATTTGCAGGCAGCATGATTAATAAGTCTTTACTCAAACGCGGCTTCGAGACAAATACCTTAGTTTCAGGGTCCAGTGCATTGGCTGTGCTCTGTAGCGCTGGCGTTGGTTCACTACAAGGAAGCTACCTGCTTGTTCTGCCAATGATGGGAATCGTCGTCGCGTACGGCATTGCAATACCCAATATTCTCGGTCAAGCATTGGTTAACTACCGCCAGTATGCTGGCTCTGCCGGTGCGCTGTTTGGGTTGATGTATTACCTCATGCTTGGAGTTTCGTTGGGCATTGCAGGAATATTCCAGAGTCTCGGGGGAACCTTGTTCACCGCTTCCTTGGTTACACTACTATTCGTCTTGCCAACCACGAAAAAACACCAGACATCAGCGACCAACACATAAACAGAAGCCCACGATTACCGTGGGCTTCATCAGTATTAGCGTTCTATCGACATTATCTTATCGCAGTGCAAAAACTGACATCAGCATGATGGGTTTGCATATCAAAGCTGTGGTAAAGCTCAAAGCATGGACGATCATCTGATTCGATGCCCATCTCAATCACTTTACCCATCAGGTCATCCCATGCTTTGGGGTACTGACTAAAGTCCGTGATGTTCTGGCGCATAACCGCATATTCGCCGCCGGGGAAATCTTGAAGCTCTATACCTGCTGGCACTTCAGTCTCATCCGGCACCATTAGGCAGATATCAGTGCGGCACTTTTCGTTCGGGGTAATTTCAGGGTTATCGTGGTAAATGAAAATACAGGTGTTCCCTGCCAAGCCATTCATACCCGCCCATTGATAAAGGCGACCACTCGCTTCTTCATATCCCTGACCATAAGGGCCGGTCACGCGGACATAGGCCAGTTTACTGCGCTCGAAGTGTTGCTTTTCCATTGTCTTGCTCCATGTTGATGTGTCAGAGCCAGTATATGAATCAGTCACTTCCGCTTCGTTTCCAATCTTGCGCAGCGTGTGTCCAATCTTGCTGTTTCGTGCAAGCTCGGAAAATGCCTTGTAGTCTTCACAGTCACGAAAGGCTGTTGGTGTAACGCCAAAATGTTGCTGGAAGGCCTTCGCGAGACTCTGAGAGGACGAAAAACCAAACTCTAGGGCAATGTTGAGCACCGGCTGTTTGTTCTTAAACAACTCATCAGCCGCCGCTTCAAGACGTAGACGCCTGATGAAATCTGCCAGCGTTTCTCCCTGTACCGCCTTAAATGTGCGGTGAAAATGGTAAGGCGAGAGATTTGCCAAAGCAGCGACTTCGGGCAGGTTGAGTGGCTCGTTAAAGTGTTTTTCTAGGTGACGAATGACGGGCAGCAACCGCTTTTGGTAATCAACACGCATGGCTTTTCTCTTCGGACTTATCTACAAACCGAGCCTAAACGATCCGTTCTTTACTTCAACGCTTCCAAGATAAACTTGAGATTCTTCCCATCAAATAGGAAGATTCCTTGTGTTCCTTGACTCCCGTTTTCATCATGACAACGAACCCGGAGGTCAAATAAATGAATCAAAAAGCCAAATGGAATCAGTACTATCAGAAAGTGTCTCCACTGCCACACCGAAAACTGGTGGAAAGAGCAATAAAACTCGATAAAACCGGACATCGCGTTGCTGTTGATTGTGGCTGTGGAAGTGGTGCTGAAACGGCTTATCTTTTGGCTCAGCAGTATGAAGTCCACGCCTTCGATTTCAATGAAGATGCTGTGACGCTAACCCACCAGCGTTGCAAGAATCACCCCAAGCTGAACCTGACGCTTGATTCATTTTCAGAGTTTGAATTTCCCATATCAAGCCTGATCACAGCCAATAACAGTTTGTTCTTCTGCGAAGCTAAAGAGCTCGATGCTGTTTGGAGCCGGATCCGTTCATAACTCATCTCTGGCGGCGTGTTTTGTGGTGATTTCATTGGCCACAATGATACCTGGAACCAGGACACCGGCAGAGCGCTTGCCCCCGTAGATAAAGCCATGTTAGACGATATGTTCCAAGGGTTTGAGATAGTCTTCTTAAAGGAGCGTGACGAGCTAGGAAAAACCGCCATTGGTAACGAGAAACACTGGCATACCTTTACGCTGATCGCGATAAAGCGCTGAAAACTTGCCGTTGGCGAGACGGCGGTCACCAAACCTGCCAATCCTGCTTTAGCCCAATCCCCCTTGGGTTATAGTGAGCGCACTGAGTTGTATATAGTGATTAGTAATGAGTTTCGAGCAACAACTGGACCGTGCACATGAGGTCCTGACTGAGAAAGGCTTTTTGCCATCTTCCGCCAATCCATTGATTTACCGTCTTGCACGTAAATTGGGGTTGAAAGTTCCACCACCGCAGTTCTGTTCCTTCAGCATCAACACGCTGCTCGGTACCCTTTGGTTTGGTACCTTGTGGGGATTAATTATGTGGTTTATGCAGTGGGAATCTCTCGGTGTGTCCCTCAGCTATGCGTTTAACGCATCTCTGGTTACCGGCCTGTTTTTCGGTGTGATGATGTCTGCGTGGTACAAGCTTTCCGCGAAAAGAAAACAGCTTCCTAGCTGGTGCGAAATCTAGATCAGTCTGGTTTGCCGACCACCCTGATTAGGGGGATGGGTGGTCAGCAAACCAGCTATTATTATTTACCTTCCAGTTCTTTCTTCAAGTTTCCTAAACCTGCCTGATACAAGCCAGTGACACCTTTAACTGCCGCTTCATCTGTTAGGTAATCAGGCGGATTACTTTCTGGAAAGCCGCGGTAAAACTCGCCGCTCCAACTCACTTCACTCACATTGTCCCCTTTCGAAACTACTGAGATGGTTGAGCTGTAATGAGTCACTGGCAGCAAATCAACATTGTCTTTAGTGATGCGATATTTCAACGTCATGGCTTTATCGTCTAGATCCGTAAGCTCTTCCGTCAGCGACGCATCATCAACATAGAGTTTCCGCACAGCCCCTACTTCGTTCGGCACGCCCGACACCAGTTCATTCTTGGTGATACCCGGGATCCACGAATCAAGGCCATCAAAGCTGATGACTTTACCCCATACCTGCTTAGCCGGTGCATCAACAGTAACGGTTTCCGTCACCGAAAGCTTTTCCAAACCATCCAACGCCATTACAGGCATCGAGATCACCAGTGCTGCTCCCATAAAGGTTTTCAACGTCTTTATCATTCTTTGCATCCTCTGTTAGCGACACACCATGTAAGCAACATCACCTTGCATAGGTGCCAGATGGAAATGAAATTAGTTGATAAGGCACGTATACGGCTGAAATAAAGATGGGACAACCAAACTATTGCCGCTCCAAAAGAAAACACCCGCTGAGTGCGGGTGTTGGTGTAGCCACGGAGTATGCTTACTCTTCAATGCCCCGCATCTTTGCACTGCGTCGGCGAAGGAATTCCAAGGTTGTCAGCAAAGCGATAGATAACACCACCAACAGGGTTGCAGCGGCCAGTATGGTTGGGCTGATCTCTTCCCGTATTCCCGACCACATCTGAATCGGCAGCGTCGTCTGTTCTGGCCCAGCTATAAAGAGCACCACGACCACTTCATCAAATGATGTGATGAAAGCGAACAGCGCACCGGAGATAACCCCCGGCGTCACCAATGGTAAAACCACCTTGAAGAAAGTCTGAACCGGATTCGCCCCCAAGCTTGCAGAGGCACGGGTCAAGGAATGATCAAAACCACTCAGCGTCGCGGTGACGGTAATCACCACGAACGGAATGCCCAACGCAGTATGCGCCAGGATCACGCCCACATAGGTTTGGGTAAGCTGGAAACGGGAGAAGAAAAAGAACATCGCCGCAGCGGAAATAATCAAAGGCACAATCATTGGCGAGATAAGAATGGCCATGATCGCGTCTTTGTAAGGCATGTAACGGCTGGAAAGCCCAAGCGCCGCAATGGTTCCCAGTACCGTCGCCAACAAGGTGGAAGCAATCGCCACAATCACACTGTTTTTGACCGCCGTTTGCCACGCCTCAGAAGTGAAGAAATCCTCGTACCAGCGAAGCGAATATCCGGCAGGGTCAAAACTCAGCATTTCAGGTGTAAACGTAAAGTACGGTTCGGCATTGAAACTCAAAGGAATGATGACCAACAGGGGGCCAATCAAGAATAGGAAAATCGCCGCACAGATCAGGCGAAACACCACATACCAAACTTTTTCGCCTGTGGTTGAGCATTCAGGTAAAGCCATCTTGTCCTCCTTACCCTAACTTCACGTTGTCGACGCCGATAAGACGGTTGTAAACCCAATACAGCAAGATCACCACAATCAGCAGGATAGAAGCGATCGCCGCTGCCAAACCCCAGTTGAGCGAAGTCTGCATGTGGTAAGCAATGAAGTTGGTGATAAAGGTCCCTGTTTGGCCACCCACCAAGGCTGGTGTGATGTAATAACCAATTGAGAGGATAAACACCAAAATCGAGCCAGCGCCGATACCCGGCAGCGTTTGCGGGAAGTAAACACGGCGGAAAGCCATGGTTTGCGTCGCCCCCATCGAGCGCGCAGCCCGCATATAACTTGGTGAGATAGTTTTCATGACGGAGTAGAGCGGCAGGATCATAAAGGGCAGCAGAATGTGCGTCATCGCCACCAAGGTACCTGTCTGGTTATAGATCATCTGTATTCGGTTTTCGTCATCCAGAATGCCAGCACCCACCATGAGATCATTCAGCACACCTTGTTGCTGCAAAATCGCAATCCAGGTGGCGGTGCGTACCAAAAGTGACGTCCAGAACGGCAGCAGAACCAGAATCATCAAAAGGTTCGCCTGTTTCATTGGCAGGTTCGCCAACAAGTAAGCAACTGGGTAGCCCAAGAGCAGACAAAGGAACGTAATGCTCATACTCATGTAGAGCGTTCGCCAGAACAGGGCATTGTAAATTTGTAGATGTTCAGGCTGGGCAACGATACTGCCGTCATCGCCGTATTTAAGGTCAACCGCATTCAGGTAGTAAGAAAGCGTATAAGGCGACGACTCTCGTTCAATCAGCTGCCAGACCGTAATGTCCATCCAGCGCTTGTCGATTTTTGCCATCGCTTCTTTGTAAGGACCTTCATTAAGGCGTTTGGATTTTCGCGCTGATTTCATGATCAGCGAACGCATACCGGATTTTGCATAGTTCAGGCGCGACGCCACTTTACCGATATTGCGCGCTTCAGCGCCGATTTTCAGGTCTTGCACCAAAGCAGCATAGGTTTCTTCACCGGGCAGCTCTTCGCCATTCCAGTCTTGCAGCGCAGCTTTGGTGTTCGGAAGATAAGTAGAGACTTCGGGGTTTTCGACACTGCGTTGAAGCATGTCAACGATGGGAAAAACAAAAGCCACCAGCAAAAAAATCAGAAGCGGCGATACCAACAAAAATGCCCTGATTTTGTTGCGGCGGATAGAGCGCTGCTGACTGACTCTCAGCGATACTCCATCGGCCGTGGTTATTTCATTGACTGGACTTCCCTGCACCAGACTCTCCCAACTTCAAATAAAAACAAAAACGGCGGGTTTCCTTTCAGAAACCCGCCAATCACTTCAGATTACTTCGCTAACCATGCGTTGAAACGCTGTGCCAGCTCATCACCGTTATCTGCCCAGAACTCATCGTCTTTCGGAATCGCGGTTTGGAAGTTTGGTCCGTAGGTTGGCATGTGTGGTTTCATGTCGATGCCAGTATCAGCATGCGTCGTTACCATCGCTGCTGAAGAGTTACGCGCAGGACCATAAGAGATGTATTTCGCCTGATCGGCAAGACGTTGTGAGTCCGTTGCGAAGCGCAGGTAGTCTTTCACCTTGTCCAGCTTGCCTTTTGGTACAACCCAACCATCCAGCTCGAACACCTGACCGTCCCAGATAATCTCGAACGGTTGCTTCTCGTTGACTGCAGCATTGAAGATACGACCGTTGTAGGCAGAAGCGAACGCCACTTCTTTGTCCGCAAGAAGTTGTGGTGGCTGTGCACCCTCTTCCCACCAAATCACATTGTCTTTGATGGTATCAAGCTTCTTAAATGCGCGCTGTACGCCCTCTTCGGTGCTCAGCACGTCATAGACGTCTTCCGCTGCTACGCCATCTGCAATCAAAGCCCACTCAAGGTTGTTGATCGGTTTTTTCTGCAGCGAACGTTTACCCGGGAAGTTTTTCAGGTCGAACACATCGTCGATTTTGGTAGGCGCTTTATCAAACATCTCTTTGTTGTAAGCCACGATGTTTGAATAAACGATAGACGGAACAAAACACTCACTCAGTGAGCCTGCCAGGAAGTCTTTGGTTGCAGGCGTGCCATCTGGTGCAGCCGCTAACAGGGTATCATGATCAAGTGGCTCAGCCAGACCTTCGTCACACGCAACAATGGCATCAGAAGGCAGGATGTCTACCAAATCCCAAGTTACGTTGCCAGATTCAACCTGTGCGCGCAGACCTGAAAGGCCATTCTGGGATTTATCGATATTGATAACCTTGGTACCGGTTTTTTCAGTCCAAGGTTCGTGGTAAGCCTTAGTTTGACTGGCAGTGTAGGCACCACCCCAAGAAACAACATTCAAGGTTTCATCGGCTACAGCGTGAGTCGCCATGCTTGCAACGCCTGCCAGAATGGCAACATTTAACGCGAGTTTTTTCATTTTCCCTTCTCCTCAAGTCTTTCGCTTGTTTACGTCTGAGCATGAGCAGGAATCAAAATCTGCGCGTCACCACGACAGAAAAACTGCGTTCCTTACTAACCCAAATCAGTTGTCGAGCCCTGCACAAAGCACTTGTGCTAGATGTTTCCTTACGAGGCGTCCAACGCCCTGCAATCTTCTTCCGACCAGCCAATGCGAATGGTATCGCCACGCTGAAGGTTCGGATGTCCTTCCGCATTGGGGGTTTTAATAATGAATTCATCGCTCTCACAGACTGAGACGCGGGTACGCAGGTGATCGCCGAGGTAAATCACTTCCTCTACTTTGGCGTCAAAAATATTGGAAAGCACGCCCTGCTCTGGATTAATCACAATGCGTTCTGGGCGGAGGGAAAGGGTGGATTGTTCGCCAGTCTGGCCGACAGCCACTGGCTTCGCAGTGATGATGTCGCCATTCGGAATTTTGACCTGACAAGCCTGTTCATTCATTGAAATCACATCGCCGCGCAGACGGTTATTCTCACCAATAAACTGCGCAACAAAAGCGTTAACCGGGCGTTCATAAAGCTCTTCTGGCGTCGCTAACTGTTGCACCACACCGTCGTTAAACACGGCAATGCGGTCTGACATCGTCAGCGCTTCTGACTGATCGTGAGTCACGTAAATCATGGTCACGCCGAGATCTTCCTGAATGTGTTTGATCTCGTACTGCATTTCTTCACGGAGGTTTTTGTCCAGTGCGCCCAGTGGTTCATCCATCAACACCAGTTCTGGTTCAAACACCAATGCACGGGCAACCGCAACACGTTGCTGCTGACCACCGGAAAGATGCGCCGGACGGCGATGACCAAAATCAGATAAACGCACCATATCCAATGCGCGCTTTACCTTTTTTTCGATTTCAGATTTGGACAGGTTTCTGACTTGCAAAGGAAATGCGAGGTTCTCTTCCACTGTCATGTGGGGGAAAAGTGCATAGTTTTGGAACACCAGTCCTATACCACGTTTGTGTGGCGGCAGCTTTTTGATCGGATTGCCATTCAGGTAGATTTCACCATGAGTAGGCTGCTCGAAGCCCGCCATCATCATTAAAACGGTTGATTTACCTGAACCTGAAGGCCCGAGCAAGGTGATAAACTCACCTTGCTCAATATCCATTTCAAATCCTTTGACCACCAAGGTTCTTCCGTCGTAGCTTTTTTGTACATTATCAAAGCGCACAAAAGGCATACCGGAATTCCCATCACTCCCACTCTGCTGCATAAATTACGCATTCCTTTACATCACTAATCATTTAGAGCCTATAACAGGGTTTTAACATTGATCAAAAAGCGACCGCGCGAGTGAGAGACTGATCATGAGCGCGTCTTGATTCTGTGAAACATTGCACTTACTTCATGCTCATAGAAATGATGCAAAAGTCACGAATATCACTATCTTTCAGACATCGTTTTCAACACTTTTGATAAATTGGAAACCACTATTAAAAGACGTCCTATCGTCACAAATGGAGTCGCTCTCTATGCAATCCCGCTACTTACCTTTTGCCCTTCTGGCGCTTTCCCCCTTTGCTTCTGCTGATGAGTGTGGTGATGTCACCATTGCTGATATGAACTGGAATTCCGCGACCCTGATGGCGCATGTGGATCAGTTCATTTTGGAAAATGGATATGGCTGTAACGCCGAACTGGTTCCTGGCGATACCATGCCAACCGGCGTATCGATGACGGAAAAAGGCGAACCTGATATCGCGCCGGAGTTTTGGAGTAACTCCCACAAAGAGATGCTGCAAAAAGGCGTTGATGCGAAGAAACTTCGCTTTGCTGGCCCTGCGTTTGCAGAAGGCGGTGAAGAAGGCTTCTGGGTACCGAAATACATGGTCGACAAAAACCCAGAGCTGGCAACGATTGAGGGCATCAAGGCCAACGCCAAGCTCTTCCCTCATCCTGAAGATGACTCCAAGTCAGGCTTTATGACCTGCCCTGCTGGTTGGACATGCCAGATCACTGCAGGTCACCTGTTTGATGCCCTTGGCCTTGAAGAAGCCGGCTTTGAAATGATTGACCCAGGTTCAGGCGCTGCGCTGGCAGGTTCAATTGCCCGCGCAAATGATCGCGAGAACGCATGGTTTGGTTACTACTGGTCACCAACACCAGTTCTGGGTCGCTATGACATGGTGAAAGTCGATTTCGGTGTGCCGGCAGATTCCGCGCACTACGAAAGCTGCATTACTCAAGCTGACTGTACCGATCCGAAAGTGACGGCTTACCCGCCTTCAGCTGTGAACACCATCACCACAGAAAGCTTTGCGACGGAGTCACCCGCAGCATACGAATACATCAGCAATCGCGCTTACTCGAATACTGATATGAGCGCCATGATGGCGTGGATGGAAGAAAATCAGGCAGACGGCGAAATCGCTGCGTTTGAATTCCTCGAATCCTACCCGCAAGTTTGGACCCAATGGGTACCTGCAGACGTGGCTGAGAAAGTCAAAGCCGCGATGTAACCACTCATTCATTATCTCAAAGGGAGGCATTCGCCTCCCTTTTCTATTCTTCTGATTTTATTTTTAAGAACTTCACTCTGTCCCAACTTATAAACACGGCAGCCCGTCAGGTTGCATAATACTTTCCGCATTCGTCGCTGTTTAAAGTGAGTCTGCATGAAGCGGTACGCTGTTCACCAAAAGGTTTCCGGCATCTCAAACATGCCAATGCACGCGCTTCTTCCTCTCCTTTCGCCAGTTTTGGCGACGCTACCTTTTTTCGCTGAAACAACGCCAAACCGCAACATGTCGCCGGGGAGATCCACGCATGAGTAAATGGTTTATTGGAATGGTGGTTATCGCGGTTCTAGCCTTTGGCACCGTGATTGGCTTTAACCTCTTTGTGAATAAAAAGATTGAAACCACACTGGCTAACCTACCCGAACCGGTTTATCCGGTCACAGTTGAAAAGCTCACGCCAACGGTTTGGCCACAAGGGATCAAAGCCATCGGCTTTATCGAGCCCAACCAAGGCGTCTCTGTCTCAAATGAAGTGGCGGGCATTGTCACCGCCATCAATTTCGAAAATGGTGCCAACGTGGAAAGTGGCACTGTGCTGGTGAGCCTTGATTCATCGGTTCAGAAAGCACAGCTCAAAGCGCAGCAAGTGCAACTGCCTTCCGTTCGGGATGACTACAACCGACTGCGCAAACTCTATCAGGAACGTTCTGTCTCGGAACAAAGCGTCGAGGCGGCACAATCCAAGTACGAAGCCATGCAGGCAAATATTGAGAGCCTGCAGGCGACCATTAATCAGCGGGAAATCAAAGCGCCATTCAACGGTGTACTCGGCATTCGCAATATCAATCTGGGTCAGTATGTTTCTGCTGGCACAGACATTGTCCGGCTCGACGATCTCTCTGTCATGCGGGTTCGTTTCAGCGTGCCGCAGGCAGAGATTGGCAAGCTTTCCGTTGGACAAGCCATTTCCCTAACCGTCGAAGCGTTTCCAGGTCGTGAATACAAAGGGAAGATCAACGCAATTCAGCCTGTGGTCAGTGACAAAACTGGTCTGGTGATGGTGCAGGCAGAGTTGCCCAACGAAGACAAAACCCTGCGCGGTGGGATGTTCGCCGCAGTGAATGTTGCACTGTCAGATTTGGACAATCAGGTGGTTGTGCCGCAAACCTCCATTGTCTTCGCCCTCTACGGGAACTCTGTTTTTGTCGCAGAGAAGAAAGACGATGAAACCCGCGTCAGGCAGGTCACGGTTGACGTGCTGCAACGGGATGGCAACTTCGCCTTGGTCAAAGGGGATTTGAAGTTTGATGAACAAGTGGTGACGACCGGCATTTTGAACCTCGGCAACAATACCAAGGTAAATATCGTCGACAACCCGATTTCGACACCAGACAGCATGCCGCAACTGTGAGGAACAGATCATGAGCTTCACAGACATATTCATCCATCGCCCCGTCATGGCAGCATCATTAAGTGTTCTGCTGCTCTTACTTGGCCTCAACGCCATGAAAGATTTGCAGGTTCGGCAATACCCGGATATGACCAATACGGTGATCACCGTTACCACGCCCTATCCCGGCGCCGATGCTGAACTGGTGGAAGGCTTTATCACCCAGCCCCTTGAACAAGCCTTGTCGCAGGTGGATAACCTCGACTTTATGACCTCTGCGAGCCAACTCGGATCGTCAAGCATTACCCTGAACATGATGCTGAACACCAATCCGGAGGCGGCGCTGGCAAACGTGCTTTCGCAGATAAATTCCGTTACCAACCAGTTACCCAAAGAGGCCTATAACCCTTCTGTTACCTCTTCGACAGGCTCCACGACCTCCATCATGTATATCTCGTTTTTCAGTGGAGACCTGAATTCCAGCCAGATCGCCGACTATCTCGAGCGGGTGGTCAATCCACAGCTTTCCACCGTCAATGGCGTTTCCAATATCGCCATGATGGGCGGCTCGCCGTTTGCCCTGCGCATCTGGCCTGATCCGGAGAAGCTGGGGCAGTACGATCTCTCGACCTCTGAGCTAGTTGGAATACTGCAACAGAACAACTACCAGTCCGCGGTTGGTCAATTCAAAAGCTACTTCACCGTGCTCAACAGCACCATTGATAGTCAGGTCGACACGGTTGAAGGCCTGAAGAATCTGGTGATCAAAAGCTACAAGGGTCAGGTGGTGCAGCTTCGCGATGTGGCAGAAGTGAACCTCAGCAAGAGCAGTGACAGCTCCCGTGCCCTCGCCAATGGCCGTGAAGCGGTGATCATCGGCATCAATGCCACACCAACCGCGAATCCATTGGATGTGGCGGCAGGCATTCGCGTGCTGTTCGAATCCATTCAGAAAAACCTGCCTTCGACCATCGAAGCCAGTGTGCTTTACGATTCCACCTTGGCGATTACTGACTCCATCAATGAAGTGGTCAAAACCATTGCTGAAGCCGCCGTCATCGTTATCGTGGTGATACTCCTGTTCCTTGGCTCTTTCCGCGCGGTAGTGATCCCTATTGTCACCATTCCGCTGTCACTGATTGGCGTCATGGTCGTGATGCAAGCCTTTGGCTTCACCTTAAACCTGATGACTCTGCTCGCCATGGTATTGGCGATTGGCTTGGTGGTAGATGACGCTATCGTGGTGGTGGAAAACGTCGACCGTCATATCAAGATGGGCACCAAGCCTTTTAAAGCCGCCATTGAAGCCACGCGGGAAATTGCGGTTCCGGTTATCTCAATGACGATCACTCTGGCAGCGGTTTACGCGCCCATCGCCTTGATGGGCGGCGTGACAGGCTCGCTGTTCAAAGAGTTCGCGTTAACGCTGGCAGGCTCGGTGTTTATCTCAGGATTTGTCGCACTCACTCTGTCACCCATGATGTGCTCGAAGATGCTCAAACCACACACTCATCCGAGTAAGTTTGAAGAAACCGTTGAACGGGTACTCGGTGGCCTCACCAAGCGGTATCACCATGCGCTTCTTGCCGTGCTTGACCACAAACGCGTCGTCGTCATCTTTGCCATTGTGGTGTTTGCTTCGCTGCCGGTGATATTCAAATTCATTCCTTCACAGCTCGCGCCGGATGAAGATCAAGGTGTGGTGGTGGTGATTGGCAGCACGCCTTCCACCTCCAACAATGACTACATTCAGGCCAACATGGAGCTGATTTCCAACATCATCGCCAAGCAACCGCAGGCCGAGGCATCACTGGCGATGATTGGCGTACCGACGAGTAGCCAGGGCATCGCGATTGGCCCATTGATTCCCTGGACAGAGCGGACGCTCAGCCAGAAAGAAGTCTCAGCTAATATCAACGCAGAGGCGAAGAAACTCCCCGGCATTAATGCGACGGCTTACCAAATGCCCTCGTTACCCGGCGCGTCTGGCGGCTTGCCAATCCAGTTTGTGATCACCAGCCCCGCAGATTTCGAAACCCTTTATGCGGTCGGCAACAAGATTCTGGAGAAAGCCAAAGCCAGCCCGTTGTTTGTGTATACCGACGTGAACCTGAAATACGATTCCGGCTTGGTGCAGCTCAAAATCGACCGAGAAGCGGCAGGCGCGTATGGCGTGACCATGCAGGCGATTGGCGCAACACTCGGCACCATGATGAGCGGCGGCTACATCAACCGCGTCAACATTGATGGCCGCTCCTATGAAGTGATTCCCGAAGTGGAGCGGGTCTACCGGGCTAACCCTCATCTGATTTCGCAGTTCTATGTTAATGCACAGAATGGGGCAGCAATACCGCTGTCGAGCCTCGTCAGTTTTTCGGTGAACGGTCAGGCGAAATCGCTGCCTCACTACAACCAGATGAACTCGATTTCTATTGATGCTGTGCCTGCGCCGAATGTTGCCATGGGAGACGCCATTGCCTTCTTTGAACAGTTAGCCACCACCGACTTACCGCAAGGCTACACCTACTCGTTTATGGGAGAAGCCCGCCAGTTTGTGGAAGAAGGTAGCTCGCTCTACCTGACCTTCGCCCTAGCGTTAGCAATCATCTTCCTTGTACTCGCCAGTCAGTTTGAAAGTGTGCGCGATCCACTTGTGATTATGTTTACCGTGCCGCTTGCCATCAGCGGTGCACTTATCGCGCTTGGGTGGACACATATCTCTGGCGAAACCTCAATGAATATCTACTCTCAGGTAGGCTTGATCACACTAGTAGGGCTGATCACCAAGCATGGGATTTTGATGTGTGAAGTGGCGAAAGAAGAGCAAGTGATGAAAGGTGTTTCCAAACAAGAAGCGATCGTCGAAGCTGCTACCGTCCGCCTCCGCCCGATTCTAATGACCACCTCCGCCATGATAGCCGGCTTGATTCCCCTGCTGTTTGCAACAGGCGCAGGTGCGGCGTCCCGCTACAACATCGGCTTAGTGATAGTGGCAGGGCTGGCAGTCGGCACCCTGTTTACACTGTTCGTGCTCCCTGTGGTTTATACCTACATTTCAGGCGGCCACAGATACCATGAAGGAGAGCTTGATGAAGATGTGGATGAGGTAAACGAGGAGCAGGCTTATCCTAGCCAGTAGAGCTTGGGTTAGATAGAGAAAAAGCAGGGGATTCCCTGCTTTTTCTCTTTGGGTGAACACCCTTAAACATGTCTTCGGATCTGCCTTTAAGAGACGTGGGAAAGCAGCAATGGTTATTTGCAAAATCTATCGCTCAGGCAAGCCAACCAACATTGCTTACGCTCAATCAACCTCTAGTTCAATTTCGCAATGAACATTAATCTCCAGCCAATCGCTATTGATTCACAACGAAGCCCAAACAACACAACCTGCAGCGTCTCCTATCAGCATGTGGGAACAAGAACAAGTAAGAGCAATCACCGTTACCTCAGCGCCAGTTGGGCGCCGGAGTATGACAGCTTCATCGCTCTCATCTAGTTCACAGAGAAAAACAGCACCGTCTCGATAACCCGCTAACACAGCATTATCGCTAGAAAAAGCGCGTACACACGTTACCACCTGCTCACCACGACGACCGATACATACAGGAGCGCGCCTCAGTGGGCCATCCTTCCCATCAAACGGCCAACAAATCACTTCATCCGCACCAGAAGTAGCAAGGTATGGTGTCTCACCCATCCAGCTATAGCTCTTCACTTTCTTGGGATATCCCGACATTTCAAGGTCGGCTCCGTCCGTCAAGCGCCATATGTGAACAGCATTTTCTTGCATCAGTGTGATGAGGAAACGTCCATCCGGGCTGAAGTCAACGGCACCATGAACACCCTTCCAGGGTAAGAGCAAAGACGTCCACTGACCGTTTTTTTGCTCCCATAGAGTAACGCCGCCATAGTGAGTCACTGCCATTTGTTTACTACGTTCATCGAAGGCAATCCCACCGACAGTGCTTGGGTGCTCCAGCAATATAGGTGAGGACTTTTCATCAAACCAAAGATAAACCGTTCGACCTGATGAGCAAGCGAATAAACCCTGCGCCGCCCCAACACAATCCACCCATTTGGTACCAAACGTCGCGATTTCAACTATGTTGCCATCGGGTGTTACCCGCAAAAAGCGTCCGTCGTCACCACCGCTCAGTACGCTTTCCCCATCAGTAGTGAGACAGAGGACGACACTCTCGTGAGCTTGAACTAGAACCGGCTCATCGTCGAATCCAAAGAAAGCAATTTCTCCGCTACCAAACCCAGCAGCGACTCCTTGACCAAACGAAACGGCTCCAGTCACCGATGCCCCCATCTTTAGGCTAATGCCTCGGCTCTCAAGGTAAGTTTCCTCAGCTTCATGCCCAAGAGACGACCCACCCAACGCACTTAGGGCTATTTTATCTTGCATGCTTCAAATCCTTCCTTCAGTTCCATGCTGTTTAGGTTTCGCCCAATAAACACCATTCTGGAACTGCGGGGCTTGCCTTCAGGCCAAGCCCCCATCATGGAACCATCCATCAGCATGTGTACTCCTTGGAATACATACCGTTGTTCTTGCCCTGCAAAGTCGAGAATGCCTTTTGAACGCAAGATGTCCTGTCCATGCAATTGTAAAAGCCGACCAAACCATCTTTCGAATTTTTCAAGATCAAGGGGAGTATCAGTTGTGAAAGAAAGGCTAGTCACATCATTATCGTGCTCATGAGCATGCCCCGACTCTAAAAAATCCGGTTCGAACTCCATCACTCGTTCGAGGCTGAAAGCTTCCAATCCAATAATTTCGTTTAGAGGGGCGTCGCATCGGGCTGTTCGAATGATTCTTGCAGAGGGATTGCTTTTGCGAATACGCGCTTCAACTTTCTCAACGTCACCTGCTTCAGCAAGATCAGTCTTGTTAAGCAAGATAACGTCAGCGAAGGCAATTTGCTCGTCAGCTTCATGATGTTCAGCTAATTGCGAATTAAGGTGAACAGCATCTGCCACCGTTACAACGGCATCTAACCTCGTTCGTTCAGCGACGTCTTGGTCAACAAAGAATGTTTGAATCACGGGAGCGGGGTCTGCTAGACCTGTCGTCTCAACAATGATCGCATCAAACTGACCAGCGCGCTTTATCAACCCACTTAGGATACGGATGAGGTCGCCACGGACCGTACAACATATACAGCCGTTATTCATCTCAAAGACTTCTTCATCAGCATCAACAACCAAATCGTTATCAATGCCTTCTTCACCGAATTCGTTAACGATGACGGCATAGCGATATCCATGCTTTTCGGTAAGGATTCGATTCAATAGCGTTGTTTTCCCCGCACCAAGAAATCCAGTTAACACGGTGACAGGAACTTGTTCTGTTCGGTTCATCGTTTTTCGCCCTAGAAATTTAAACAACCAATGACGAGGATGAGATATCTCAGCGATTTTTAACTCGCTACTTTCCTCATAGTAATTTGAAGTAAATGAAACGTTATAACATTACACCACTAGGAAATTTCTAGGTATCTACGATCTGATACACCCTTTATTTTGCTACACAGAGCGTTCAAAGGGGTCTTTTCTATCCGGGGAAAGTTCATACTAAAACGATCAATCGCAGCCCAAAGCTAATGATGAGAGACTATATGAGGACAGGCATAACAATAGAAATATGGGCAAATATGTTTCTCCCATTCGGTAAACCACAAATTTAGGCAGCTATTTACGAAATTAAGCCTTAGCTTTGGAGCCTTAACGGAGTTTGGCTAGATTTATCTCGGTCTTGGGCAGCAGAAACATCAGGCACAGGCCTGATTGTTTGAGGACAGAATTGAGAGAGGACGATTAGCTGTCAGGTAAGCGCACTCCTGACACTCTTTGGCGCTGAAGAAGCGGTAATGCTGCTTTTATGGCGTTGTCCGTCCCCACCATATTGCCAGCTTCGATGTTTGAGGTTGTTCTCAGCCAAAGAGATGTTTCAATCCCTAGGCGTTCCAGTAACGGCGGTAACTTAGTATCTATCTGGCCACGCTTATCATCACGAACTTGCCTACCCGTCCAGTCAACCAACTCCAGATAGTCCAATAACCGAAAAGGAATGCCTTCTGGTTGGTCTTTACGCGGATATCCCGCGAATACATGTAAGCCTTCAGCATTAACCTGGTTATTTCTCAGTGCTTCGATTCGTGCTTTGACCGACGTGTACTCAGAGGATTCAGGCGAATCGGCGATATCTGCTCGTATCGGGTTGAGGTCAACATAGGCCATCGCGGCAGCTAGCGCCTTTTCATCCAACAATGCCTGGCTCTTAAAACGCCCTTCCCAGAAGTGCCCGGTGCACTGGTCTTCACGGTTTGCTTCTGCCGCAATATATTGATTCAAAAGCCGCATAAACCAACTGATGGAGGTCAAGCGTTCTCGCCACGTTTCAATGAGTTCCAGACATCGTTCATTTTCTGCTTCAGACATTTCTTCGCCACGCATAAAGCGTTGTATCCGCACAGGGCCTTGATGAAACGACAACCACCGCTCAGCCACCTCTAATGGTGATAACACCTTGGCACTCTCTATGTTGATATGGAGAACGACATGGTAATGGTTGCTCATAATGGCGTAGGCGCACACATCGATACAGAAGGCCTTTGATAATGAGAGTAGGCGTTTCTCTATCCATCCTCGACGGTGCTCAAAGCACTTTCCCTGTGCGTTATCAAAGCCGCAAAGAAATGAACGACGAACGCAGCGAGACACACAGTGATAGTAAGGTGTGGCATCAACATTAATGAGTGAGGCGCGAGCGGTTGTCATAGTGAATTCGAGTACTTATTGTCTTCATTGAATTCACTTACACTAACTTAGCTGGCCCATCCCTGCTGGATAAATGAACAGGTATGAGGCAACGTGCAAGTATGCATGAAACTGATAATTCAAGCATTTTCTAAAAGTGTCTGTCCTTCCAAGACTGTTCCAAGACTTACTTGGAACGATCCTGCTCTGGCTGCGTTATAAGTTGCTGGGTATCAAACGATGCCTTTGTGGAGGCTTGAGCCGTATGCAGTGAAAGTTGCACGTACGGTTCTTAGGGAGACGGCACTTGGCAACAAGTGTCGTCCACCCGACAATACCTTCTCAGGACCAAACCCCATCCTAACCTTCCCCTTCGAAAGGGGTGCGTTAAAAGTGCCTGTCCTGCCAACAGCCGTTTGCAGCCTTCGATATCACCCTGTTCAATGAACTTGCAGTTGACG
>NZ_CANDOD010000017.1:0-139768 GCF_947387585.1 Grimontia sp. SpTr1 | reverse complement strand
TGGCTCCCCCTGCTGGACTTGAACCAGCGACATACGGATTAACAGTCCGCCGTTCTACCGACTGAACTAAGGGGGAATCGCTCAAAGCGGGGCGAATCTTAGCTATCGCCCTGTGGGCTGTCAACCACCGAAAACGCACATTTTGAGGAATTTAAATCATCTGCTTAATGTGCGATCAAGATTGGCTGATTTTTTGTTCTGTGGGCTTTGTATGGTGCAAATAAAGGCTTGGATCTCTGTCTATTTAAAAATTTTCAGCCGTCTTCACTACACCTCTAACGGGCGATGTGTTTGCCTATGTCATTACGCTTCGGATAAAGGCTTTACTTAGATTGAACAAAACTTAAGCAATGCTGGGGTTGGGTGTGTCTGCCTGTTGGCTTAAGTGCGCAAGATGGTAACGAGATCCGGTAAATTGATAGTGTGATATAGCTCTCATAAGTGCTTTTCGTGTGCGATCAGTCGATTTACTGTCGAATATGGGAAAAAGGGTTTGACATTTTGGAACACTTTTCTGGTTTGCCTTCGCGAGGGTTACCCACAAAATCTGTGGATAAGTGTGTTAATCAACACTTTTATCCCCATCAGATCTCATTGTTGAGTATGCTGAGTAGAAGAAGAATTGAACGCTTTAGTACGAAAAGCTTTAAATACAAAGTGATTGAATGATTTTTGTCCAGTTGATCGTCGGTAAATGATAATTTCGAGTTGTGCACATTGCCTGTGTTAATTATTTTCTTCCCAAGGCCGCACAAATTCGCCAGTTATTTGCCTGCCGAGCACAAATAAGACAAGCTGAAAGGGCAGGGAACGAGCAAAAAAGGAATAAACTGTGGAAGCGCTACCCAAACTGAACCTCAAAGGAAAAATCAGCGAGATTGAATGGCAACGTCGAGTCGACCTAGCGGCTTGCTATCGTCTCGTCGCCCATATGGGCTGGGATGACCTTATCTATACGCATCTCTCTTTACGTATACCTGATACCGATACTTATCTGGTGAATGCCTTTGGTGTGGCATTTGACGAAGTCACCGCTTCGAATCTAGTAAAAGTCGATTTGGATGGAAATATCCTCGACGACACCCCTTTCAATATTAACCCTGCCGGTTTCACCATTCACAGTGCAATCCATGAAGTGCGTTCTGATGCACACTGTGTGATCCATCTGCATACCAATGAGACCATTGCGGTCGCGAGCCAAAAAGAAGGTTTATTACCGCTTAGCCAGTATTCGATGTTTTCACTGCCTTCGCTTTCTTATCACGGATACGAAGGTCTTGCGGTGAATGCAGATGAGCGAAAGCGATTGCAGGAAGATCTTGGTAACACCAATCATATGTTGCTGGTTAACCATGGTGGTTTAACCTTAGGCCCAACCGTGGGCGACGCCTTCATGCGTTTTTACGATATGCAGCGCGCATGCGAAGTTCAGTTAATGTTGCAGGCAGCAGGCAAAGAAGCCGTTTCTGTTCCTCAGCCTATTCAGAACAATATTTTTGCTCAGGCAAATGTTGTTCATTCCGGTGCGACAGGCGGGCAACTCGCTTGGCCATCACTTCTTCGAAAAGCTTGGCGCATTGACCCAAGCTTTATGGAATAAAGACAAAATAAAAAGACGATTTGGAGTACATGGATGAAAGTCACGTCAGTCGAAGTTTTCGATATTCATTGCCCGGAAAGACCGCCTTGGAACCCGGTATTTGTGCGTATTCACACTGATGAAGGGATCAGTGGTGTGGGCGAGGCAGGCCTTGCTTACGATTTGGGGCATAGCGCAGCCGCAAACATGATTAAAGAAATGGCCGAGGCATTCTTAATTGGTCATGACCCATTTCAGACAGAAATGTTGTGGTCGCGTATGTTGCGAGAGAGTTTCTGGGGATTAGGTGGTGGTCCTGTTGTCTATGCCGCGATGAGTGCGATTGATACTGCGCTTTGGGACATCAAAGGAAAGGCACTTGGCCTTCCTGTCTACCAACTTCTGGGTGGTAAGGTAAATGACAAGCTGCGTACTTATGCTTCTCAGCTTCAGTTTGATTGGGACAAAGAGTTCAAAGCACTGTCACAGCCGGAAGAGTATGCAGAAGCGGCGCTTAAAGCGATTGCTGAAGGTTATGATGCGGTCAAGGTTGACCCCATCATGTACGACAAAGATGGCAACACCTACTACGAGCGCACCAAAATCATTTCCCGTGCAGAAATGAAATTGTACCGCGCGCGTATGAAAGCCATTCGTGAAGCGGTAGGTGACGAAGTGGACATCATTTTTGAATGCCACAGCTTGCCGGGTGCAACAACGGCGATTCAGCTGGGTGAGATCGCTGAAGAGTTCGACTGCATGTATTACGAAGAGCCGGTGAACTACCTCAACCATTCCCTGCATAAGAAGGTGGCTGACCGCGTTAACGTGCCAATTGCCGGTGGCGAGCGTTTGTATAACCGTTGGGGTGTGCGCCCGTATCTGGAAGACCAAAGCGTTGACGTGCTGCAGCCGGATATCGGCCTGTGTGGCGGCTTTACTGAAACGAAGAAAGTCTGTGATTACGCAGATATCTTCGATGTTCGCATTCAGGCGCACGTTTGTGGTGGCCCTGTGGCGACTGCGGCTTCATTGCATCTGGAAACGGCAATTCCTAACTTCCTGATCCACGAGCATCATACATATGCGATTAAGTCCTGGAACCGCGAGCTATGTATTCAGGATCCTCAGCCGGTGAATGGCTTCTTTGAGGTGTCAGAAGAGCCGGGTATTGGCATTGAGTTGAACGATGAAGTGGTCATGCGCTCACCACGTATTGAGATTAAGTAATCGCTCGTTCGGATAGTTAAGAAACAACCCGCCTTTGAGCGGGTTGTTTTTTCTCTACCGTTCAGCCAAAGATCAACAGATCCTAGAAACGATAAAACGTGGAGGCGTTTTGGTACATGATCTTCTGGAAATATTCCCTGGGAAGATTGAGTGCCAGATAGTCCTGCCAAAGCTCGGTGTAAGACGTTCTAAACAGTGTCAGAGGGAAATTGCTCGCCAGCATGACTCGGTCATGTCCAAATGCTGCAACTAAAGTTTCGACGGTTTGTGCAATGGCTTTAACCGAGAAGTGTCTGTCCGTCATTTCCCAACCTGATGCCTTCACCCAAAGGTTATTCAAACCAGAAAGCTTCCCAATATTTTCCTTCCAACCCGATGAATCTGCTGGTGGTGGAAAACCAGCGTGATTAAGGACAACATTGAGAGAAGGTAACTGACCAATGACATCGAGAAATGCTGCAACAGCTCTGTCGTCGTTGGCATCAAACTGTGCTTCGAAAATCAAACCTTCTTTTTCTAGATGGATGAGATTCCGCTTTACCTGCTGATTGCTTAACAAGGCTACTGCGTCATTGTCCAGTATATGTCGGACCCCCACCACAGAGCTCAGCGTTTTTAAGCGTGTCACTTGTTCACTGAAGGCTTCGGAAGAGAGAGTCAGATCAGCGCAGGCAATACTTCTGAATGGCAATTGGCAGGTACTTTCCAGCCATTCAATTTCTCGCCAGGGGGCTTGATTATCGAACCCTGCTTCAACGTGCACAAAGCCCGCGAGTTCTGCGGGTGCAGAAACCTGCAAGTCTGCTTCAGAAAAATCCCTTTGTATAACGGCTTTATCCTGCCAGAAGGGGGGATTGCCAGTTTGTAGCCAATCGTATTTACCTTTGTGGCGATCGAATAAATGCAGGTGAGGATCGATAAACTTCATGGTTATTGTGCCGTGTAGCCGCCATCAACAGCATGAAGGCTGCCCGTGATAAAACTGGCTTTGTCGCTGGCGAGGAATACGACCATGTTGGCTACTTCTTCCGGCTGAGCGATGCGTCCCAGTGGCTGCAAATTACCTTCTTCTTTGTGAACGGCTTCTTTATCTGCACCTGAACGCTCGCAGTAGGCATCAATTGCTTTATGATACAGCGGCGTCTCTGTGGTACCAGCACATACGGCGTTGGCGCGGATGTTGAACTGGGCATAATCGAGCGCAGTGGTTTTTGCCATCGACGCAATCGCGTGCTTACTCAGGTTATAAGCAAAGGAATTGCCTTTAGCGATGGTGCATTGGTCTGAACCAAGAAGCACGATACTGCCAGATTTCGCCGCTTTCATGGTTGGCAGGCAAGCACGAATCGCGTAGTAAGCGCCTTTGACATTGATGCTCATGACGCGATCGAAGTCTTCTTCACTGGTGTTTTCAATGTTTGAGCTGAAATGGACACCAGCGTTACATACCAAGGCATCAATCTGACCTTCGTTAGCAATGACCTGATTAACCGCGGCATTGACAGCAGCTGAGTCCGTCACGTTGCAATCCACCCAGTTTCCGCGAGGGCCTTGCTGAATATCCAGCGAGTAAACGGTGTATCCCTCTGCAATAAATCCATCGACGACCGCTAGGCCGATCCCTGCTGAGCCACCGGTTACTACCGCTACTTTTTTCATTATTTTCCTTAGAGTTTCATGTTGGTGGACTGTGCCGACCTCTTTAGTATGGAAGAGATCTTCGGTGTGGAAACCGAGCGTGTCAACAACTCTGAGCCTTGTCAGCATCTTGTCAGTTGACTTAGGGGAATGAGCGCGCAAAATGAGTGGTTTGATGATTGAGCCACGGAAGCAAGATGGGCAAGACTTTTAAACTGCAATCACCATTTAAACCCGCAGGCGACCAGCCTACCGCCATCAACCAATTGTTGGATGGACTGGATTCTGGTCTTGCACACCAAACGCTGTTGGGTGTGACAGGTTCGGGGAAGACTTACACCATGGCCAATGTGATTGCCGAGGCGGGACGCCCAACCATGATATTGGCGCCTAACAAAACGCTGGCAGCGCAGTTATACGGTGAGATGCGAGAGTTCTTCCCGGAAAATGCGGTGGAGTATTTCGTTTCTTATTACGACTACTACCAACCAGAAGCCTATGTGCCTGCTTCCGACACCTTTATTGAAAAAGATGCGTCTATCAACGAACACGTTGAGCAGATGCGTCTCTCCGCAACCAAAGCCCTGATGGAACGCCGCGATGTCGTGATTGTTGCTTCCGTCTCTGCGATTTACGGTCTGGGTGATCCTGATTCCTATCTCAAGATGATGCTGCACCTGCGCCGTGGTGACATGATAGAGCAGCGCTCGATTCTACGCCGGCTTGCAGAGCTTCAATACACCCGGAACGATCAGGCTTTTAGTCGCGGTACCTTCCGCGTTCGTGGTGAAGTGATTGATATCTTCCCGGCAGAATCTGATCGCGATGCTATTCGCATTGAGCTATTTGATGATGAAGTGGAATGCATCAGTGTCTTCGACCCGCTGACGGGAGCGATTTCTGAACGTAATCTGCCTCGGGCGACGATTTATCCGAAAACCCACTATGTGACGCCGCGTGAGAAAATTCTGGACGCCATTGAGCACATCAAAGTTGAACTGGCTGACCGGAAAAAAGTCTTGTTGGAAAACAATAAGCTGATTGAAGAGCAACGTATTTCCCAGCGAACCCTATTTGACCTCGAAATGATGCAAGAGCTGGGTTATTGCTCAGGGATCGAGAACTACTCTCGCTACTTGAGTGGCCGAACGGAAGGGGAGCCGCCTCCAACACTGTTTGACTACCTGCCTGCTGATGGTCTTCTCATCATCGACGAATCGCATGTGACTGTGCCGCAGATAGGCGCGATGTATAAAGGTGACCGCTCGCGCAAAGAAACGCTGGTGGAGTATGGCTTTCGGTTACCTTCAGCACTGGATAACCGTCCGCTCAAGTTTGACGAGTTCGAAGCACTGGCACCGCAAACCGTCTATGTGTCTGCAACGCCGGGTAAATACGAGCTGGAAAAATCTGATGGGGAAATCGCTGATCAGGTTGTGCGACCGACTGGTCTTCTTGACCCAGAAATAGAAGTGCGTCCAGTAGCGACTCAAGTGGACGATCTGCTGTCAGAAATTCGCCTTCGCACGCAAAAAGATGAGCGTGTATTGGTAACGACGCTGACTAAGCGCATGGCAGAAGACCTCACTGAGTATCTGGAAGAGCATGACGTGCGTGTTCGTTACCTGCACTCAGACATCGATACAGTAGAGAGGGTAGAAATCATCCGGGACTTACGCTTGGGTGAATTTGATGTACTGGTAGGGATTAACTTGCTGCGGGAAGGTCTCGACATGCCAGAGGTGTCACTGGTGGCCATTTTGGATGCGGACAAAGAAGGTTTCCTGCGTTCAGATCGTTCGCTTATTCAGACAATCGGGCGTGCAGCGCGTAACTTAGCAGGTAAAGCCATTCTCTATGGCGACACTATCACGGGCTCGATGCAGCGTGCGATTGAGGAAACCGAGCGTCGCCGCGCCAAACAACAGGCACACAATGAAGAACATGGCATCGTGCCGCAGAAGTTGAATAAGAAAATTGCAGATGTGATGGAACTTGGCGGCAAGCGTCGACCTCAAAAACCGAAAGTGTCTGCATCACTTAAAGCAGTGGCAGAAGAAGATGCGGCCTATGTGGCTAAATCACCTCAACAGATTGAGGCACAGATTCAGAAGTTGGAAGCGCAAATGTATGAGGCTGCCCAGAACCTGGAGTTTGAAACAGCAGCGGGCTTGCGAGACGAAATCGCTGATTTGCGTGCATTATTCATTCGAAACAGCTAAAAAAAAGCCAACCGCAAATAGGTCGGTTGGCTATCTTGTTTCAGTGAACGAAGTGCTCACAAACAACGTCAGTTGGCTAGGTGACCCAGAAGGGTCGCTTTTAATAATGCAGTAAGTGTGCCAACATTTTTACCGCTCAATATCGCAATTTCGGTTCATTAGAACAATCTTATTTGCAATTTCTTTTGCAAATTGCAATGCAAAACGCGCCGATAGTGCTGTGTAGACAAAAATCGGCGTTATACTGGTACTGACTTTCTAATAAAAAGATAGATTTATTTGGGGATCGATGGCGGGGGTTCAATGCTAGATTCTGGCGCCAAAAAACGCATTTTAATGGTGGAAGACACGGCTTCAGTGGCTGCTTTGTACAAGTCTTATCTTAACCCACTTGATGTGGAGGTTGAGATTGCAAGTACTGGCCAAGAGGCCATCCACCACTTTTCTTCAGGCAGCTTTTCATTGGTTCTTTTGGATCTGCGCTTGCCTGATATTTCCGGTTTCGACGTGCTTTCCGAAATTCGACAACACCACCCTGACATTCCGGTGGTGATCATGACTGCGCATGGATCAATTGATGCGGCAGTTGAAGCCATGCGTTACGGGGCGAGTGACTTTCTGATCAAGCCGTGCGAGGCGGACTTGTTACGGGTAACTGTCAATAACGCACTGAAACCAAAGAGTAAAATCGGAGGGCAATCACCTGAGGGAGCATACTACGGCTTTATTGGTCACAGTGTTCCGATGCAGGCGGTTTATCGTGTTATCGACTCGGCAGCACCGAGTAAAGCCACGGTATTCATTACGGGTGAAAGTGGCACAGGTAAAGAGGTGTGTGCGGAGGCCGTGCATGCGGCAAGCTCGCGTGCCAAAAAGCCGTTTGTGGCAATCAACTGTGCAGCGATACCCAAAGATCTCATTGAGAGTGAATTGTTTGGCCATGTAAAAGGTGCCTTTACTGGTGCTGCGTCCGAGCGCGAAGGCGCGGCGGAAATGGCCGATGGTGGTACCCTGTTTTTGGATGAAATCTGCGAAATGGATTTGGATCTTCAATCCAAGCTGCTGCGTTTTATTCAAACGGGAACCTTCCAGAAAGTAGGTTCTTCCAAAGTAAAACAAGTCGATGTGCGGTTTGTTTGTGCGACAAACCGTGACCCTTGGGAAGAAGTGCTGAAGGGCAATTTCCGTGAGGACCTCTACTATCGACTACACGTTATTCCGTTGGCATTGCCTCCTCTGCGTGATCGTGGTGAAGACGTGGTTGAGATCGCGCAATCGTTGTTGCTGATGTTTGCGATGGAGGAAGGAAAAGATTTTCGTACCTTCAATGCTGAGGTGACCAGCCGTCTGTTGACCTACGAATGGCCCGGAAACGTTCGCCAGTTGCAGAACGTTATTCGCAATATTGTCGTGTTACACAATGCGCGAGAAGTCACAGAACAAATGCTGCCACCGCCGCTAAATACAGTTTCTGGTGTCAAAATTGCATCTACTCCTGCTAGAGCAACTGCGCAAGCTGCAATTGCTCCTTCGCGCGACGAAAATTTTGCTGTCGCGCCAGCGTTAGTAAACCAGGGGACAGTGACGAAAGCTGACATTGAACCTCTTTGGTTGGTTGAAAAGCGAGCGATACAAATTGCGATTGACGCGTGTGATGGAAACATCCCGCAGGCTGCAGGCCTGTTGGAAGTGAGCCCATCGACTATTTATCGCAAGCTGCAAAGTTGGCAAGAATCACAAGAAAAAAGGAACTGAGTTATGGCGTCGACAGTGAATCATGAGACGTTGCGGCGGCTGGCGGTTGAAGTAGGCGAAGACACGGTATCTTCGCTTCTCGTGGTATTTAGTGACGAACTAACCCGATATTCAGATCAACTTTCAGAAGCACCAAGCGCAATGCAGGTACGTGAAATTAGCCACGCAATCAAAAGTAGTGCGGCCAGTTTCGGCGCAGACGAATTGGCAGAATTGGCACGTGAGTGTGAATCTCGTGTCAAACAAGGCCAAGAATCATGGGTTCATGACCAATTGCCTCGTCTGACAACAATGCTGCAGGGTACTGCAGTTCAATATAAAGCGTTAGCAGGTCAGCAAGATCTGCTCGATCGACTGGGATAATTTGTCCCTGTCATGACGCCACTGGTGGTTGGCAGAGGCCAAGTCTGCCACCACTTGCTGGTGCTCATCGCCGAGCTCTTCATCGATATCCGGTCCCAATACCAAATCTATTCCGCGACCACCCATAGAGCGTTCACACCAATTCAGCATGGTTTTGAGAGACATTTGCCCTGCAGGCCCCTGTTCCTTTCCTAGATTTCGGATAAAGATAACTTTGGCTTGCGTTTGCTTGAGTGCCCGGTTTATTTCCGGCAACAACAGAGGCGGCATGACACTGGTGAGGAAGCTTCCAGGTCCCAATACCACCAGATCTGCTTCTTGAATAGCCATTACCGCTTCTTTGGTTGCTGGAACAACCGGTTCCAACATCAAACGAGCTGGTGGTTCAGGTAATTCATCGACATCTGTTTCGCCTGCAATCACTTCCCCTGTGCTGGTTTGCGCAGCCAGATCGGCAGGGTGCTCAGACATCGGAACAATATGGGTGGATACTTTGAGCATATCCCGAATGAGGTTGATAGCCTCAAGTGGGCGGATAGACAGGTTGTCCAATGCTGTCAGCATTAAATTGCCCAAGTTATGACCATCAAGCTCACCGTTACCTTTAAACCGGTACTCGAATATCATTGAACCGATTGAAGGTTCAGTGATCAGCTGATTAATGCAGTTTCGGGTATCACCCCAGGCAATCCCGCCCTGGCAGGCACGTATCCGGCCGGTAGAGCCGCCATTGTCTGTTGTTGTTACAACACCTGTGACATGCTCTCCGTGCTCGCGCAACGCTGACAAGACACGACCTAGGCCATGCCCACCGCCAACAGCAACGATTTTTTGTTTTGGTTGTTTCATCGCACTTCGTTTTTAATCATTTCTATTGCCAATAATAAGGTATGACTCGAAAAAGAATTCGGTTTCTCTCGCTTTTTTAACCGATTTTTAAGTTTCTGGTCACGCAAAGAACAAAAAAAGACCAGTCTGAACTGGTCTTTTTAAGCGGTGAGGGTGGGAAAGATTAGTGAGGATCTTTCATCAGGCTGAGCAGGTATTCTGCGGTGTCACTGCAGGTATGAGCAGCCATGAGAACTTGTTTTTCACTCGCGGGTATTGGTAGCAATTCCAACCAGCGCTGACAAAGCCAGCTTAAGTCATCAAAGTTTGGTTTTTTGTGCAACGAGCTCAGCTCAGGATAGCGCTCAAACATAATCAGCAGGCGCTCTGCCAAAGGTTGAGCGTCGTTACTGACTGCACGTTCCGGCCATGCTGGCAGAGTTTGGCAGACGGCTTCGACAACGCCAGCTTCGTTTTCCTTAATGCTGTCGATCACAAAGCTTTCGTGACCGCATACTGTTATCGTTAGCGCTCCGCTATCTGCAGCCACGCTGAAATCTTCGATAGTGACCCTTGTTCCAATACCTGCGCCAATAGGGCTGGTTTCGTCCATGCAAACGCCGATGTCCATGCCGTTACGCATCGCATACTTCACGGTGTTCAACTGTTCTCCCGGTGTCACGCGCAACGGCAGACGGCCGGAAGGAAGGATATGACGGTTGTTGAAGAGGATTGGCAAAGTAATTGTCATCATTAGCTCCCGGTTTTTGCTGGTGGCTTAGCACTTCTTCCCTGAGCCACCTTTTCTTATGTGTTTAATCGGAACTACTTAAATACCCGTGTCGTACAATCGATAGTGCAATTTCAATGCCCAGACATTACATGACTGATTTTACGGACATTTCATTTTCCGTGTCGCAAAATGCAATTCGAATTTGCGATTGGCGAACTATCAAAATGCAATGACATCACGTTTTGCCTTGATTGAGTATGGATCGGAAAAGAGGTGTTGGCTTGAAATTTCCGTTTCCAAGTCCAAATAGACATCCCACACATCGGTTGTGACAAAATTGTGCGTTAAGGTTCCGTCTCAGATCTGTTTGTGTTTTGAGACAGTGAGTAAAAAGTTAAGGCGTTGGCATATCTGCACGAAAGTGAGGGACATTTCTTGTTAGCAAAAGATAAATTTTGCTAGATTATGCATAAAGCTCCGGTCTTATTGTTATCAATGACAATACCGGACGCAGGTAACTCCGAAGCCTATCTCGCTAAGTTCGCCAGAATATGCGGGTTAGGCCGTGACCCTGAGTCACCAGGGCGGCCATAGAAATGTGTCCGTCTCCCGTATTTGGAAAGGTGTTTCGTGGCTGTTCAATTTGAAGATTCCTTCAATCGCAAGTTTTATTACTTGAGGTTGTCTATTACTGATGTCTGTAACTTCCGTTGCACGTATTGTTTGCCGGACGGTTATAAGCCTACGCAAAAAAACTCAAGCTTCCTGACGTTGGATGAGCTTCATCGCGTGGTAGCTGCGTTTGCTGATTGTGGTACCTCTAAAGTGCGTATCACGGGCGGGGAACCCACGCTGCGCAAAGATTTCACTGACATTGTTTCGATGATCTCCGCGCAGAAGGGCATTGAGAAAATTGCCATGACAACCAATGGCTATCGTCTTGAGAAGTATGCACAGGAATGGCATAAGGCGGGTCTGACTAATATCAACGTCAGTGTTGATAGTCTTGATCCTCGTATGTTCCATCAGATCACCGGTGAGAATAAATTCCATCAGGTGATGCGTGGTATTGATGCCGCTTTCGATGCGGGGTTTGAGCAGGTAAAGGTCAACGCTGTGTTGCTGAAAGACCTGAACAGCGGAGAGTTACCCGCCTTTCTGAATTGGATAAAAGATAAGCCAATCCAACTACGATTCATCGAGTTGATGCAAACGGGCGAGATGAATTCCCTGTTTGAGAATCACCACGTGTCTGGTGTGTCTATCCGAAATCACTTGATCGCTAATGGTTGGATTATGAAGGTCCGCAATCAAAGCGATGGTCCAGCAGAGGTATTCTGCCATCCAGACTATACCGGTGAGATTGGTCTCATCATGCCATACAAGAAAGATTTCTGTGATTCTTGCAATCGTCTCCGCGTCTCTGCCGTGGGCAAGCTCCACATGTGCTTGTTTGGTGATTACGGTGTCGAACTCCGTGACTTGCTTCAGGACGATACGCAGGAAAAGGCGCTGATTGCACGTATTCAGAACGCTTTGGCAAACAAAAAGCAAAGTCATTTTCTAGATCAGGGGCACACAGGCATGACGCCGCACCTGGCTTCTATCGGCGGATAACGCCGTTCAAGACATCATTCATTGAGGTTCAAATTTTATGGGTCACGCTGTTACTGAGTTTTCCCCTGCAAAAATTGCAGTTCTGACTGTTTCCGACACTCGCACTGAAGAAAACGATACGTCAGGCAAGTTCCTGGTTGATGCGCTGCAAGATGCGGGTCATCAACTGGCGGATAAAAAAATCGTTATTGATGACATTTACAAGATCCGCGCGATTGTTTCCCAGTGGATTGCTGACGAAAACGTACAGGCTGTGTTGATCACTGGTGGTACTGGGTTTACCTCCCGCGACAGCACGCCAGAGGCGCTGAAACCACTTTTCGACAAAGAAGTGGAAGGTTTTGGTGAGCTGTTTCGCGCGATTTCTTACCAAGAAATTGGCACGTCAACCATTCAGTCTCGCGCGATTGCCGGTTTTGCTAACCACACTGTCATTTTTGGGATGCCAGGTTCAACAGGGGCATGCCGCACTGGTTGGAATGGCATTATTAAGCAGCAGTTGGATGCGAGCCATCGTCCATGTAACTTCATGCCGCACTTAGGTAAATAGTTCATGAGCGGCTTTACACATATTAATGCCTCTGGAGAGGCAAACATGGTGGATGTTTCCGCGAAAGCGGAAACGGTTCGAGAGGCACGCGCGGAAGCATTTGTGACCATGGCGGCGGATACACTGGCGCTAATTGTTTCAGGCAAGCACCACAAAGGTGATGTGTTCGCAACTGCACGTATAGCCGGCATTCAAGCTGCTAAGCGCACATGGGACTTGATTCCTCTTTGTCATCCTTTGATGTTGTCGAAAGTGGAAGTATCACTGGAGGCTTTGCCAGAAACTTCGCAGGTGCGTATCGAATCGGTTTGTAAGCTTTCCGGTAAAACAGGTGTTGAAATGGAAGCGTTGACGGCTGCTTCAGTGGCAGCACTGACAATCTACGACATGTGTAAGGCTGTGCAAAAAGACATGGTTATCAGTCAGGTTCGTCTGCTGGAAAAAACAGGCGGCAAATCAGGACACTTTAAGGTGGAAGGATGATTCAGGTACTCTTTTTTGCGCAAGTTAAAGAGCTTGTCGGTACGGCATCACTGACACTGGAAGGTGAATTCCAGTCAGCGGAAGAAATCCGCACGCATCTTGCCGCAAAAGGCGACAAATGGGCTCTTGCTCTAGAGCAGGGTAAGCTTCTGGTAGCAATCAACCAGACCATTTCTGAGTTGTCATCGCCAGTGAAAGCAGGTGACGAGGTTGCCTTTTTCCCACCGGTGACCGGAGGCTGATAAATGATCTCGGTACAAGAACAGGATTTCTCCGTCGCAGAAGAATACCAGCGATTGAATGATCATGCTGGCGATGGCGCTATCGTGACCTTCATCGGCAAAGTTCGCGACATGAATCTTGGCGACAATGTCACGGGTCTGACCCTGGAGCATTACCCGGGCATGACGGAAAAGTCCTTGGCTGAGATTGTTGAGCAAGCCAAGTCACGATGGCCGCTGACACATGTTCGTGTTATCCACCGTGTAGGTGCCCTAGATATCGGTGACCAAATTGTGTTTGTGGGTGTTTCCAGTGCGCACCGTGGCGCTGCGTTTGAAGCATGTGAGTTTGTGATGGATTACCTGAAAACCAAAGCGCCATTCTGGAAAAAAGAACGCCTGACTGATCAAGAGCGCTGGATTGAAGCGCGAGACAGTGATGAGGATGCAGCAAAGCGCTGGTAGTTATTATTAGGCTTCATTTAAACAAAGAAAGGGATGCAAATGCATCCCTTTTTCTTTCTAGTGGTTATAGGTTCAGATTACTGGCAGCTTGCCGCGCCCAGTTCTTTCCAAACACCCCATTGGCCAGTTGTGCCAGGTTCTTCGTTGGTGGTCCACCACTTGGCAGAGTACTCAACACCTTTATGAGTCACAACGTCACCTGAGTTGTAAACGGTACCTTTCGCCCAAGCGTTAGGACAAGTCACTACAGGCTCATCTTTCGCGACGACAACCGATACGGTTGCAGAGTCGGTCAGTTTGCCATCTGATACGGTCACTGAGAATGTCAGTGTTGTATCTACTGAGTAGCTACCCGCGGTGAAAGTCAGTGAAGCGCCGTTTTGTGCTGCAGTCACACCCGCTGGAACATCCCAGGTATAAGTCAGTGCATCATTGTTTGCGTCGCTTGAACCGCTAGCATCCACCAGAACCACATCACCTGCATTCGCTGTAGCTGGTGCTGTCAGCACTGCTACTGGTGCTTCGTTGACTGGATCAACAACTTTTGCTTTAGCAGTCACCACAACGGTATCGGTTGCGGTTGCGCCTTCATTGTCTGTTACAGTCAGTGAGAACACGAACTGGGTATCAGTAGTCACGGCTGGGATATCCGCAGATGCGGTTGCAGTGCTTGCGCCAGTCAGTGTAACTGAAGGGCCTGAAGTTTGTTTCCAGCTGTACGAAACAACTTGTCCGTCAGTATCTTTCGACGCTGAGCCATCAAGCGCTACAGTACCCGCTGCGTTAACGGTAACATCGGCGCCAGCATTGGCGACAGGTGCTTTGTTAACAGGGTCAACAGGGCCACCTTTAAGTGACTCTTGCATTGCGTTCAGGATATCACCGTTGTCTGCATCGATTTCCCAAGCAAACAGACCCGCGAAGTTGTTTTGGCGGACGTAGGCACCTTTAGCCATCACAGAGCGCTTGTTGTCGTAAGTGACAAGATCACCGTTTGATGGATCCCAGGCCCAAGGTGCTTCAGCTTGTTCATCATAACCAAGAACAACACCAGCTTTGTTCTCGTAGTCAGTCACGATATCTTTGTAATCGATAACACCCGCTTCCCAAGAACCCGCAATTTTGCCGTTACCTACACCCGTCATTGGGTTAGTTGGATCTGACATGCTTGCTTCAGTTACACCTGTCCAGCCACGGCCGTACATCGCTGCACCAATAACCAATTTTTCAGGTGGAACGCCTTTTTCAAGCAGCAGATTTACGCCGTTTTTCGTAGTGTATGCAGGGCCTTTACGTGGTTTACCTTCTGCATCGACACCTTTACCTGCACACTCGTCAGCAGACATATGGCTGCCACAATCCAGTGCTGCCTGGTGACCTACAACATTGTTCCAACCACCGTAGTAGTCATAAGTCATGGCGAAGATGTAATCCATATAAGGAACAGCATCTACATAGTTAACATTGGCAATCTTGTCGTAGCCAACACCAACCGCTGAGGTCAGTTCGTACGTGCGGCCAGTTTCAGCAGAAAGCTCGTCCAGCATTGCACGTAGTTCTTGCATCAGTACCGCGTAAGTGTCGCCATCTTTCGCCGGGTCGCCTAGGTTCGGGTTAGCACCCAGACCGCCTGGGTATTCCCAGTCGATGTCTACGCCGTCATAGAATTTCCAGGTTTGCAGGAATTTCTTCACCGAAGCCACAAACTTGTCACGCTTAGCTTTATCGCCAAACTCGTAGAATGGGTCAGACAGTGTCCAGCCGCCGATAGAAGGCAGGATTTTCAGATCAGGGTAACGCTGTTTCAGCGCCATGATCTGGCCATAGGTGCCTTTGTAAGAAGAAGAGTAGCTCTGGCCTGATTGCGGGTGAGGCATTTGAACTGCCGCCCAAGGGTCGTGAATAACGACTTCGTAATCTGGTAAGCCAGCACATGCTCGGTTCAATGCAGCCAGCGGGCCATCATCAAGAGAAGGGTTGTTACCACAAATTGGCACGAAGCCATAAATGATGTGAGTCAGATTTTGCGCTGGAATTTTGTCTACTGGGAATTTGCGACCGTAAACGCCCCACTCAACAAAGTATGCACCAACAACAGTGTTTGCTGGCGTGGTGTAGTTACCATTGTTAGGGTCAACGTTCATTGGCAGTGGATCAAGGTGGCTGCCATCTGTGTCTGCAACAACAATCTGTTTTGGTGCACTTTGGGTACAAGCTTGCGCAGCACCAGTACCGCTACACAGCTCTACTACCATGTCATATTTGCCGCCTTTAGCGACCTGTACAATGGCAGATTCTTTCTGGCTGGCAGATGGAGTGACTGACGCTTCATGAGCAACTTGGCCGTTAAGGAGTACTCGCCAAGTATCACCTGGTTCACCGGACCAGCGATCCCATGAAACCGGTACTTCTGCGTAAGGTTTTACAGTTACCAAGTCTTTATAAGCCGTCGCCGCATCACTGACTTCGATAATCGCAAAGTTTGTTTCACCCCAAGCAATAATGGGTGCGCCAGGTGCCGCCATGACTGGCGCGGCGGTAGCACTGGCGATAGAGGCTGCAAGTAGCCCCTTTAGAAAAGCCCGTTTGTTCATCTTAATATCCCTCGAAAATTTATTGCGAGAATTATCTATTCATCGCATCAATATGAGCCAATCTGCGCTGACTCTGTCCTGATACTTGGTAAGAAACGGATTTAAAGCAAAATCAGAGGGTAAGGAATTAGAGGTGTGGAAGATAAAAAAGTAATGAGCTCGTTACATTGCGGATTGTTTTTGAACAGGTCATCACAAAAATCGCTCACTTTATCGTCTTGGCGAATTAAGTTTGCAGGAAAAAAATAACCTCTCAGTAGAGAGGTTATTCATTTACATAATGAACTGTGTATCAACGGGTGCCTTTTGCTTTTTCTTCGTTTGCCTGCTTTTTGGCAGAAGGAATAAAGCCATGTCGGACGCGAGAGCACAGAGGTCTAGATTGGGAACCGGCAGGTCTCATTTTCGTGATCGTCTCTTTGTTTAATTGTTGATTAATTCTGGTTGTTGCACCTCAGTGCCGATAAAACAAACTTTCATTACATCGGTACAGAGACATAGTGCGCAATATTTAAGACTTTCACAATTCAATCTGTGTCACATCTCAAATTAGAACGAATAAATTCTAACCAGCATTTTTTTTATTACCGTACGTTATTAAAACATCATAATTTGTAGTGTTTTTCAGTACCTACGTGCTCGCATTCTCATTGTTTCAAATGTGGAGCGGGCGAGTGAGTAGGTTTTGCTACACTTTTATGGCTAGACCAGAGCACATGTCGTGTTTCTGGACTCACAAATATGCACCGCAGTAAGTGTGTCATAGTGGAATCAATCAGGAGGATCACAATGGGACATAGACGTATCAGCAACAAAAAGATGAAGCAGATGCTGCAGGAAGTTCTACCGGATGATGTTGTTCAGGGAAAAACTGGAACTCTCGTTGAAGGCAAAGAACAGAAAAGTGCTAATCAGGATCCTCTTCAAACACAAGATCAGCAAAAATAGCCAATTTCCCAACTCACAAGGTCAACAGACCTCAATAAGCCAGTTGATTCCAGCTGGCTTATTTATTCCCTTCGCGAATGTGCGACACATTCCTTGGCAACTTTGTCCAATATTTACCCAATAACAACTTATGTTATGCGGCGAAAATAGTTCAATAACTTTTTAAATCAACGAGTTGAAATTGTGGTTCTGTAAGTTGTTGATCTTTTTTGCTGAAGATTTCGTCGCTGAGAGGGTGTTTTTATTTAATTTTATTCAAGATGAGTGAATGTTTAAGCGTTTGATTGTTTTTTAAACAAGCCTTATTAACGATTTTTGTTGTAAAGGATACCGATAAAACCAGACTTTAATGCTTAAAAAATATGCTTTTTAGGCGATATCTACAATATTTCACTTTGATTGCATCTGAAGGTGAAGCATATGTTCAATGTAGTGCAATGAAATAGTGATAGATGCTGATAATGCTCGTTATGTTAGATATATGTGACTTTTTTTGTCGTTTTTGTGGCAAATTGCTTTGATGCTTGGTAATGTTCCAAACAATTCTCCGTAAAGAACCTATATTTTGTGGCGGTAAGCAGCTTAATTCGCTTCCCGTTTTATGGTCGCGGAGAGTGTCATGGATGCAACTGAAGGATAAATTGGAGTATCTGCATGTATAAGAACAAAATCACTCAGGCGCTGTTGCTTAGCGCTGGTATGGCAGTAGCCGCCACCTCTTTCACTGCGACTGCAGCTGACGTACCTGCCGGTGTGAAACTGTCACCTAAGCAAGAGCTCGTTCGTGGTAACGGTACCGAAGTGGCGTCTCTTGACCCACATAAAGTAGAAGGTGTGCCTGAGTCTCATGTATTGCGTGACCTGATGGAAGGTCTGGTCATTCAGGATGCCGTTGGTAACACAATTCCAGGTGTTGCTGAGTCATGGAGCACTGAAGATAACAAGACGTTCACTTTCAAAATCCGTAAAGATGCGAAGTGGTCTAACGGTGACCCAATTACAGCGCATGATTTCGAATACAGCTTTAAGCGTGTCGTTGATCCAAACACCGCGTCTCCTTACGCTTGGTACATCGAAAAAACCCAGATGAAAGGCGCGAAAGACATTATCGCCGGGAAAAAATCGATTGAAGAGCTGGGTGTTAAAGCGATTGATGATCAAACCCTGGTTGTCGAAACTGACGTTCCTTTGCCTTACTTCGTTAAGATGATGGCTCACACCACCATGTACCCAGTTCACAAGGGCACGGTTGAGAAACACGGTGATTCTTGGACTAAGCCTGGTAACTTCGTGGGTAACGGTGCATTTGTTCTGTCTGATTGGGTGGTGAACGAGAAGATCGTTCTTGAGCGCAACGAAAACTACTGGGACAACAAAGACACTGTTCTTGATCAGGTAACTTTCCTGCCAATCGAAAACCAGAATGCGGAAATGAACCGCTTCCTGTCTGGCGAAATCGATATCACATATGAAGTGCCTAACGAGCAGTTCCGCCGCCTGGCTAAGCAATACCCAGACAATGTCGTCGTTTCTCCAAGCCTGTGTACTTACTACTACGGCTTCAATACCCAGAAACCACCTTTTGATGATGTACGTGTTCGTAAGGCACTGTCTTACACTATCGACCGTGACATCATCACTAAAGCGATTCTTGGCCAAGGCCAGAAACCTGCTTACGCTTTGACTCACAGCGGCATCACTGGTTTTGCTCCAGAAGCACCTGAGTACGCGAAGATGACGCAGAAAGAGCGCATCGCTGAGGCTCAGAAGCTGCTGGCAGATGCAGGCTTCGGTTCTGGTAACCCGCTGGATTTCACACTGCTTTATAACACCAGTGAAAACCACAAGAAGATTGCAGTAGCGATTCAGTCTATGTGGAAAAAATCTCTGGGTAACTTCGTTAACGTAACGCTTGAAAACCAAGAGTGGAAAACGTACCTGGATAGCAGCAAGCAAGGCAACTTTGATGTTCGTCGTGCAGGCTGGTGTGCGGATTACAACGAAGCGTCTACTTTCTTGGTTATCGCGATGACCGAGAACGGTTCAAATGACCAGAAATATTCAAGTGAAGTGTTTGATAAAGCGATGAGCGATGCTATCCGCGTAGCGAAAGATGAAGCTGAGCGTAATGGATACTACGCGATTGCTGAAGCGCAGCTGGCTCAAGATATGCCTATCGCACCTATCTACCAATACGTACAACCTCGCTTGGTTGGAACGCACGTAGGTGGCTACCCAGACCAGAACCCGCAAGACAATATCTACTCGAAAGATATGTTCATCATCGCAGAATAATAATAGCGCCACTCCATGCGTCTGTGGCCAAGCTACAGACGCATGTTTTTTCGAACATAAGTAGGATGCTTTATGTTTAGATTGATTTTGACTCGTACACTGGAAGCGATACCAACTCTCTTGGTATTGATTACGATTTCCTTCTTTTTAATGCGTTTCGCGCCCGGAAATCCCTTTTCTTCGGAAAAAACATTGCCGCAAGAGGTAATGCAAAACATTAATGCCAAATACGGACTGGATAAGCCGTTGTTTGAGCAATACACCACCTATCTTGGCAACGTGGTACTGCGTGGTGACTTTGGTCCTTCTTTTAAATACAAAGACTATACCGTCAACGAACTGATCGCCTCTGCTCTGCCTGTTTCTGCAAAAGTAGGTTTTTATGCATTTATCGTGACCGTCATCATCGGGGTCACTGTCGGTACCATCGCCGCCTTGCGGCAAAACAGTTGGGTGGACTACCTCATCATGTCCACGTCGATGTTTGGGGTTGTGTTGCCGTCTTTCGTTCTTGCCCCAGTATTGATCTATATCTTTTCCATCGGCCTGGGTTGGCTCCCTGCTGGTGGTTGGAATGGCGGTGCCATCCAGTACATGATTCTGCCGATTGTTGCCATGTCGTTCCTGTATATCGCAACGTTTGCCCGTATTACACGTGGCAGCATGATTGAAACCTTGAACAGCAACTTCATCCGAACCGCGAAAGCGAAAGGCCTGAGCATGAGATACATCGTTATCAAGCACGCTCTGCGTCCAGCGCTCCTGCCGGTGGTCTCTTACATGGGGCCAGCGTTCGTGGGCATCATCACTGGCTCGGTGGTTATCGAAACCATCTTTGGTTTGCCAGGGATCGGAAAACTGTTCGTTAACGCAGCGTTCAACCGTGATTACTCGCTGGTTTTGGGTGTCACTATCCTGATTGGTGCGCTGTTTATTATCTTCAACGCTATCGTCGATATTCTTCTGGCGTGGCTGGATCCGAAGATTCGTTATTGAGGTTTGAATCATGATTTTAAAAAGAGAAGAAAATAACGAAGCTATCGAAAATTTCTCGGCGAAGCTGGAAGTAGAAGGTCGAAGCCTTTGGCAAGATGCGCGTATCCGATTCATGCGCAACAAAGCGGCAATGACCAGTCTGTTCATCCTGATGTGTATTACTGCATGGGTACTGATTGGCCCAATGTTTGCGACATACACTTTCGACGATACCGATTGGTATGCGATGCACGCTGCACCGTCTCTCGGCGAAGAAGGCCATATTTTTGGTACCGATGCGCTGGGTCGTGACATCTATGTCCGTACTCTGGTTGGTGGTCAAATCTCACTGATGGTAGGTCTGATGGGCGCCTTGGTGGCGGTTGTGATTGGTACCATTTACGGTGCAACGTCCGGCTACATTGGTGGTCGTACTGACCGTGTGATGATGCGTATCCTGGAAATTCTGAATGCGATTCCGTTCATGTTCCTGGTTATCGTATTGGTGACCTTCTTTGGCCGTAACATCTTCCTGATTTTTGTGGCTATCGGTGCCATTGCCTGGCTGGATATGGCACGTATCGTACGCGGCCAGACACTCAGCTTGCGTAACAAGGAATTCATTGAAGCGGCCCACGTATGTGGTGTTAGCACCAAGAATATTATCCTCCGTCATATCGTACCGAACGTGCTGGGTATCGTAGCGGTTTACTCAACCCTGCTTATCCCAACCATGATTCTCATTGAGTCATTCCTGAGCTTCCTTGGCTTAGGTGTTCAAGAGCCAATGACGAGCTGGGGCGCGCTGCTACAGGAAGGTTCTCAAACCATGGAACTGGCAATCTGGCAGTTGGCTTTCCCAACGCTGTTTATGGTCACCACACTGCTCTGCTTTAACTATGTGGGTGATGGTCTGCGTGACGCGCTGGATCCGAAGGATCGATAAGGAGGAAGTATGAGCCTGTTAGATGTAAAAGATCTGCGCGTAGAGTTTAAAACCCAGGATGGGTCTGTGACCGCAGTTAACGACCTGAACTTCTCACTCGATCGTGGCGAAACGCTGGGTATCGTCGGTGAGTCGGGTTCAGGTAAAAGTCAGACCGTGTTCTCTATCATGGGTTTGCTGGCGAAAAACGGCGTTGTTTCCGGCAGCGCAAAATTTGAAGGCAACGAGATCCTGAACCTTCCAGAGAAGGAATTGAACAAAATCCGCGCGGAACAAATCGCGATGATTTTCCAGGATCCAATGACCTCATTGAACCCGTTTATGAAAGTCAGCGATCAGCTGATGGAAGTTCTCATGCTTCATAAAGGCATGGGGAAAGCGGAAGCATTCGAAGAGTCTGTTCGCATGTTGGAAGCGGTGAAAATTCCTGAAGCGCGCAAGCGTATCACTATGTACCCGCATGAATTCTCAGGCGGTATGCGTCAGCGTGTGATGATTGCGATGGCGCTACTGTGCCGACCAAAACTGCTGATTGCTGATGAACCAACCACTGCCCTTGATGTGACCGTACAGGCACAGATCATGGAGCTGTTGAACGAGCTGAAATCAGAATTCAATACTGCCATCATCATGATCACCCACGATCTGGGCGTCGTCGCTGGCTCTTGTGACAAAGTGCTGGTCATGTACGCGGGCCGTACCATGGAATACGGTAAGGTCGATGAGATTTTTTACAAACCAAGCCACCCATACACAGAAGGACTATTAAAGGCGATTCCACGTCTGGATACGGAAGGTGAAATTCTACCGACTATTCCGGGCAACCCGCCAAACCTTCTGAAACTGCCAACGGGCTGTCCGTATCAGGACCGCTGCCATCGCGTTGGTGATCGTTGTAAGAGCGAATCGCCTATCCTGACGCCTTTTGCTGATGGACGTCTGCGTGCATGTTTTTCTGATCAGGAGGCTTGGTAATGGGTGCAATGGATAAAAAACTGCTACTGGATATTGAAGACCTGAAAGTGCACTTCAATATTGCGTCCAAGTCAGTATGGCCTTGGGCAAAGCCTACGGCATTGAAAGCCGTTGATGGCGTAGATATCAAGCTATATGAGGGTGAAACCTTAGGTGTCGTGGGCGAGTCAGGCTGTGGTAAATCCACCTTCGCCCGTGCTGTGATTGGTTTGGTGCAGGCGACGGAAGGTCAGGTTGTCTGGTTGGGTCAGGACTTGACCAAGCTGGAAGGGAACGACCTGCGTGAGAAGCGCAAAGAAATCCAGATGATTTTCCAGGACCCACTGGCATCCCTTAACCCACGTATGACTGTGGGGGATATCATCGCTGAGCCGCTGAAAACCTTCTATCCAGAACTGTCTAAGGATGAAGTGAAACAGCAGGTGCAGGCAATGATGACCCGTGTTGGTCTGCTGCCGAACGTGATTAACCGTTACCCGCATGAGTTTTCGGGTGGCCAGTGTCAGCGTATTGGTATTGCCCGTGCGCTTATCCTGAAACCTAAGCTGGTGATCTGTGACGAGCCGGTTTCTGCATTGGACGTGTCGATTCAGGCGCAGGTGGTGAACCTGCTGAAAGAACTGCAAAAAGAAATGGGCCTGAGCCTTATCTTTATTGCGCATGACCTTTCGGTAGTGAAGCACATTTCTGATCGCGTTCTGGTGATGTATCTGGGTAACGCTGTGGAACTCGCGGAAGGCAAGGAGCTTTTCGACAACCCGCAGCACCCGTATACCAAAGCCCTGATGTCTGCGGTTCCCGTACCGGATCCTGTGAAAGAGCGGAACAAAGAAATTCAACTGTTGGAAGGCGAGCTGCCTTCGCCGATGAACCCGCCTTCGGGTTGTGTATTCCGCACCCGTTGCCCTCAAGCAACAGACGCGTGTGCACAGACGAAACCAAGGCTGGCAGGGACGGATTTGCATTCTGTTTCATGTCTGCAGGTTCATCTTTAATACCAATCACAGTAGGTGGGTGATCAGAAATAGCGCAGGAAAAATGCTCGAGAGCAAGGCGAAAAATTTCGATAAGTAGTTATTCTACAATCAAATTTTCCAACGCAGTTATCGAGCATTTTAACAAGCTAGGATGAGCAGATATTTACTACGATTGGTATAACAGATATCTGATACGAAAAAGCCTTCCAAACGGAAGGCTTTTTTATTTCTATATTTCGGCGTATTAGGCTTGCGGGTACCACAATCCTTGATTGCAGAAATCAAGCAACAGTGCCAAAAGGGCAGGGTTGTTAGCGATTGCACCCAAATCTTCGCCCGAGAAGTATTCCATATCACAGAAGACCTTCGCCGCCGCTTCACAACCTTCTGGCAGTTCAATGGTTTCGCCGTTGATGAAAAGCAGTGAAGGATTGTTCTCATGGTACAACGCTTTAAGACCAGACACTTTTTCCAGATATAAACCGTCTTCCATAAACTGTTGAAGCTCATCAGATTGCCATGGTGGATCTGCTGGCATGATGTCTAGCTCGTGGCGAGACTGACTGAGTTGCTCACCCATCCATCGCGCTTTGGCATCTTCATCGTTGATCAGCTTCATCAGCATGTCGTTCAGCGCATTGTATTCTGCCGTTGGGATCATGCCGTGCTCATCACGGGTTTGAATATTCGGATCGTAGAAGTGCTTGTCACCCAATTCGTTGGTCAGCACGAAATCTGCAAAGCCGTTAAGAAGCTCTTGTTTCTTCGGCGAGCGATAACCTACTGAATAGCTGAGTGATACTTCAATAGTATTGCCTTCGTGCGGGAAGCCCGGCGGAATATACAGGATGTCACCTGGCTCAAGGATCTCGTCGATAATCGGGTCGAAGCCTTCAATCTGGCGGAGGCCAGTGTGGTGATTGGCATCTTTGTATTCGCCTTTATCACCGACACGCCAGCGACGCTTACCCATGCCCTGGCAGATAAACACGTCATATTGGTCAATGTGCGGACCCACGCCGCCTTCCGGCATAGACAGACAAACCATCACATCATCGAACAGCCAGTTCGGCAGACCGCGGAAAGGCTCTGACAACGCACGCGGCCCTGGATGCCAATGATTGGCTGCCTGCACGATCAGCTGGGAATGCGTGTCTGGGAAGCTTTCAAAGCTCTCAAATGGCCCATGTTGAACTTCCCAGTTACCATCCAGATTGGATACAAAGCGGGAATCGATTTCTTCTTCCATCGCCAGACCCGCTACTTCATCCGGGCTGATAGGATCTTCAAAATCGATGAAACCGTTTTTAATCACAACAGGCTCTTTGTGCCAGAAGCGGGTAAGGAAATCGTTCAGATCAAAATTTAACTGATACATAGTGGGATTGCTGTTTCTCGGGATTGGGGGCAATTATATACCCTTGGGTGTAGGAAGACAGACAAAATAAAAAGCCCGAATACTGGCGTATTCGGGCTTTCAGACTGAAATGCTGAATTACAGCGCGTCAGTCAGCTTGATTGCATCACCGATGTAGTTGGCTGGCGTCATCTCTTTCAGACGCGCTTTTTCATGCTCTGGCAGATCCAGGCCATCGATGAATGCACGCATACCTTCACCGTCTACACGCTTACCACGAGTCAGTTCTTTCAACTTCTCGTAAGGCTTCTCGATGCCGTAGCGACGCATTACGGTTTGTACCGGCTCGGCCAGTACTTCCCAGTTCTTGTCCAGCTCAGCTTCCAGCGCTTCACGGTTCACTTCCAGCTTGCTGATACCTTTCAGGGTAGAGGTGTAAGCGATGATCGCATAGCCTACGCCTACGCCCAGGTTACGCAGCACGGTTGAATCCGTCAGGTCACGCTGCCAGCGAGAAATTGGCAGTTTCTGTGCCAAGTGGCCGAATACTGCGTTCGCCAGACCCAGGTTACCTTCTGAGTTTTCGAAGTCGATTGGGTTAACTTTGTGCGGCATGGTTGAAGAGCCGATTTCACCTGCAATGGTCTTCTGCTTGAAGTGCCCCAGTGCGATGTAACCCCATACGTCACGGTCGAAATCGATCAGAATGGTGTTGAAGCGAGCAATCGCATCGAACAGCTCTGCGATGTAATCGTGCGGTTCGATTTGCGTGGTGTACGGGTTCCAGGTAACACCCAGGGATTCAGTGATGAACTCTTCGCTAAACTGGTGCCAGTCAACTTCTGGGTATGCAGACAGGTGTGCGTTGTAGTTACCTACGGCACCGTTGATTTTGCCCAGAATCTCAACACTTTCGATTTGCTTGTATTGACGTTCCATACGGTACGCCACGTTCGCCATTTCTTTACCCATAGTCGATGGAGAGGCTGGCTGGCCGTGGGTACGTGACAGAAGAGGAACATCGCGGTATTCAACAGCCAGTGCTTTAATCGCGTCAATCACGTTGCGGATTTCTGGCAGGATCACTTGCTCACGTGCTTCTTTCAGCATCAGAGCGTGAGAAGTATTGTTGATGTCTTCTGAGGTACATGCAAAGTGAATGAACTCATTAACCGCGTTCAACTCTGCATTGTCTGCAACTTTTTCTTTCAGGAAATACTCAACCGCTTTTACGTCGTGGTTGGTGGTACGCTCAATCTCTTTGATGCGCTGTGCATCTTCTTCGCTGAATTCTGCAGCGATTTTGTCGAGTAGTGCGTTTGCGTCTGCGCTGAATGCCGGTACTTCCTTGATGGCATCTGTTGCAGCCAGCTTCTGCAGCCAACGGACTTCTACGATAGTACGGTACTTCAGCAGACCAAATTCACTGAAGATAGAACGTAACGCAATCGTTTTCGTCCCGTAGCGGCCATCAACCGGTGAAACAGCTGTCAATGCTGACAGTTCCATGGGCTTTCTCCTGAATTAAATATTACGAATTTCTGGCTAGGATGATTTTGGCTTGCTCGATCATTTGCTTACGGCCAAAGATAAGGTGGCGACGTTTGCCCCCTACCTGACGCCAAAGCACTGCGCCACGGATACCTGCAAGCAACAGGGCGCGCACTTTGTGTTGTACGCCGGTTTGTTGCAGTTGGGTAGGGTTACCGGTTACCTGAATACGTGGGCCCAGCGGGCTGATGGTGTCGAGGTAAATACTGGCAAGGTTGCTGATCATTTGATCATCGAGCAGTTCAAAGTGTTGGACCTGACGCTGGACAGTTTCGATGCGATCCGAAAGCTGCGCAAGGCTGTCACGGCGACCGGACAGCTTGCGTTCCAACGCGAGGAGATTGATCAGATAACGGGTAAGCTCACTGCCACCCGGACTGTTATCTAATTCATTAATCAGTGTGTTCAAACCAATGGTGAGGTTTTCTTCGTTGCCGAAAACCTCCAAAGTTGAAGACGGATTCGTGAGGATAATACTGTTCAAGCTGGCACTGAGAGCGTCGTAATCACAACTTCCCTTGCGTGCTATCTCCTGAACCAGTTTGACGGATTGACAGATACCTGCGAACGCGATGGTACGATCAAACAAAGTATTAGCCACAGATGAGTGCTCCTTAAATACGCTGTTCGATGATGCCGCCACCCAGGCAAACATCACCGCTATAGAATACCGCTGATTGACCAGGAGTCACCGCTGATTGCGGTTCATCAAAAATCACTTTGATCTGGTCACCATCAATGGGTTCGATGGTACATGATATGTCTTGCTGGCGGTATCGCGTTTTTACGGTGCACTTCAATGGTTCGGTAATCGTTTCACGATCTACCCAATGTAGTTGACCTGCCACCAAGCCTTTTGAGAACAGGCGAGGGTGGTCGTGACCTTGAGCAACGATAAGAACGTTGCGTTCAACATCTTTATCAACCACATACCAAGGCGCTTCGTTGCCGTTGCCACCTTTTTGGCCACCGATGTGAAGACCTTTGCGCTGACCCAAAGTGTGGTACATCAGGCCTTGGTGTTCACCAATCTCGTCGCCATCAACGGTTTCAATGATGCCTGGCTGCGCCGGTAGGTACTTCGACAGAAAGTCTGTGAACTTGCGCTCACCGATAAAGCAAATGCCAGTGGAGTCCTTTTTCTTCGCGGTGATCAGATCTTGCTCTTCGGCAATGCGGCGAACTTCAGGCTTTTCCAAATCGCCAACCGGGAACAAACTGCGCGCGACTTGATCGTGGCTCAGTGTGTATAGGAAGTAGCTTTGGTCTTTGTTGCTATCAAGGCCACGAAGCATTTGTGCTTTTTCGCCTTCCTGGGTAGGGAAAGTGCGGCGCACATAGTGGCCCATCGCGATATAGTCAGCTTCCAGCACTTCATCGGCGAACTCGAGGAAGGCTTTGAATTTAATTTCTTTATTGCACAGGATATCCGGGTTCGGTGTACGACCTGCTTTGTATTCGGTCAGGAAGTGCTCGAACACGTTATCCCAGTACTCTGCGGCGAAGTTGATGGTGTGCAGGGTAATCCCCAGCTTGTCACACACGGCCTGTGCATCGGCCAGATCTTCCGCTGCCGAACAGTACTCGTCGTTATCATCTTCTTCCCAGTTTTTCATGAAAAGGCCTTCTACCTGATAGCCTTGTTGCTTCAGTAGGTAGGCGGACACTGAGGAATCGACGCCGCCGGACATACCGACAATAACTTTTTTGCTGCTGTTATCTGACATGACGAAATTTCTAGCTCCAATAAAATCGGGGGCAGAGTTTAACAGAAACCTTTACGCGGTTACAGATGAGATGTGAGTCACAATTTAATCGCGTGCAGGCGGTGGCACTTCACGCCATTCACCGGGTTGCAAGTCATCGACGGTCCAGTTACCCATTTTGTATCTCACCAGACGTAAGGTGGGGTGACCCACTGCAGCGGTCATTCGGCGAACCTGTCTGTTTCGGCCTTCTGTCAGCGTGATGGCTAGCCAGGTTGTCGGCACGGAAGGACGATGGCGAATAGGTGGATTGCGATCCCAAATAGTGGGTTCAGCCATGACTTCCACTCCAGCAGGGAGTGTCCAGCCGTCGTTAAGCTCCACACCATCACGAAGAGCATTCAGCGATTCTTCGGAAGGCTCACCTTCTACCTGTACCCAGTAAGTTTTGGCGGACTTGGATTGTGGCTGGGTCAGGCGCGCCTGCAAAATGCCGTCGTTGGTTAACACTAACAAGCCTTCGCTATCTTTATCGAGGCGTCCTGCAGGATAAACGTCCTTCACTGGAATGAAGTCGGCCAAGGTCGAATCCCCCGGCTCGCCCGTGAACTGTGTCAGGGTGTTGAAAGGTTTATTGAATAGAATAACTTTCGTCGGCCCTTTCGGACGCGAAGGTTTATCAGTGCGTCGGCGTGAAGTGCGTCGGAAATTCGGCTTTGAAGATGGCGGTTTAGCGCCTCTTTTAGGGGTGGTTTTAAACGTCATTAAGTCGTGTCAATCAGGTCTAGTAACAAATGAGACCTTGGTATTATACATGGAATTATGTGATTGGCGTGTTGCGGGAATTACAGTATTCTTTTGCCCGCATGTTATGCCCGTTGACCTTGGGTATGTACCAGACAGAACAATTAACTGACGTGCTACAAGGACTTAAAAGTGCGTCGAAGTGCGACAGAAAATTGTTCTGTTTGGTGAGCGCAAAATAACAAATGGACGCTAGGAGAATTAAATGGAAAGTAAAGTAGTCGTGCCAGCTGGTGAGAAAATTGCGGTAGAAAACGGCAAGCTGGTCGTTCCTAACAACCCAGTTATCCCTTACATCGAAGGTGATGGTATTGGTGTTGACGTTAGTCCTGCAATGCTCAAAGTTGTAGATGCGGCAGTAGAAAAAGCTTATGGCGGTGACCGTAAGATCTCCTGGATGGAAATCTACACTGGTGAGAAGTCGACTCAAGTCTACGGTGAAGACCAATGGCTGCCGACTGAAACACTGGATTTTATTCGTGAATACAAAGTTGCTATTAAAGGCCCTCTGACTACCCCTGTTGGCGGTGGTATCCGTTCTTTGAACGTTGCACTGCGTCAGGAACTGGATCTGTACATCTGTGCACGTCCAGTACGTTACTTCGATGGCGTGCCAAGCCCTCTGAAACAACCAGAACTGACTGACATGGTTATCTACCGTGAAAACTCGGAAGATATCTATGCGGGTGTTGAGTTTAAAGCTGGCACTGCAGAAGCAGACAAAGTCATCAAATTCCTTAAAGAAGAAATGGGTGCAACGAAAATCCGTTTCGACGAGGAGTGTGGTATTGGTATCAAGCCAGTATCTGAAGAAGGTACTAAGCGTCTGGTTCGTGCTGCTATCCAGTACACTATCGACAACGAGCGTGACTCGATGACTCTGGTGCACAAAGGTAACATCATGAAGTTTACCGAAGGTGCGTTTAAAGACTGGGGTTACGAAGTAGCGAAAGAAGAATTCGGTGCTGAGCTGCTGGACGGTGGTCCATGGATGACTCTGAAAAACCCTAACACGGGCAAAGAGATCATCATCAAAGACGTTATCGCGGACGCATTCCTGCAGCAAATCCTGCTGCGCCCAGCGGAGTACGATGTGATTGCAACCATGAACCTGAACGGTGACTACGTATCAGATGCGCTTGCTGCGCAAGTTGGTGGTATTGGTATTGCCCCTGGTGCAAACATCGGCGACGGCATCGCACTGTTCGAAGCAACTCACGGTACTGCACCTAAGTACGCGGGTCAGGACAAAGTGAACCCAGGTTCTCTGATCCTGTCTGCAGAAATGATGCTGCGTCACATGGGTTGGACTGAAGCTGCTGACCTGATCATCAGCTCAATGGAAAAAGCGATCAGCAACAAGACTGTGACCTATGACTTTGAGCGTCTGATGGATGGCGCAACCCTGCGTAAGTGTTCTGAGTTCGCACAAGACATGATCGACCAAATGTAATTTGGCTCTCGATTGATTGAAAACCCGGCTTATGCCGGGTTTTTTATTTTAAAGCGGGTTTAAATTGCTATCGACAGCGTGGACACGCAAGCCATCGGGGTCAATGTCGTCATCAACCAGCCAGGGCTCTAAGCATTCACGGTTTTGAGTGCAGGGGTCAGTGAGCGCTCGCAGGAAGGATGCTAAGTCGTTAATGTCGGTCGAACCATAGAAGTAAGGTGATTTGAGTTTACTCAGGCCCATCGCCTGTTGGAAGAACATGGTCCAAAGTGCTTCATAGGTATTTGCTCTACGATCTGCCTGCTGAATATTGGGCTGTGGGCCATCGTATGTGTACAGTACGCCGGAATAAAATGGGTCCATATGATGCCGGATGACTCCCTCCAGCGTATTGAAAGCGCCGCTGTGGCCATAGGGAGAAGTCATTTCTACATTCAGCAATGAGGGAGTCCTGAAGGCATAAGCATCGCGGAAGAGTAAATTTTCCCTATATCTGCCAAAGTCATGGGTACCCGTTTCTCCATCGCCTTTACCACGGCCAATTTGTGGCATGGCGATATTGTGGAATCCTTCATCTGTCATTAAATCGCCTTGGTGGCATGACTGGCAATCGAACCCACCTTCAAAGCGGTCAGCGAAGAACTTTAATGCCCCTCGTTTTTCTTGTAGGGATAAGGCGGTCTTGTCGCCTTTGATATATTGATACCATCTATTGTCGACAAAAGACTGGGAGCGCATGTATTCGCCCAGAACTTCGCGAATAGTTGCGCTGTTTATTACCTCTTCTAAAGGCGCATCCTGTTTGTTAAAAGTCTGCCGGAATAAGGTTGGCCATTGATTGATAATTAGTGGCTCAAGCTCTCCACGTAGTCTGGCAGCAATTAAGTCGCGGATTTCTTGATTGCTCTTGTCCTGTGCGAATGAAAACCCCCTCATTTCTTCTTGTGGTGTGATTGGAAAACCTGCTTGCGCATGGGAAAGATTGGCACCTGCATCACTGTCAGGATTACCTATTCCCGAGTCAGGCGTGCTGATAGGGCCAATCGCCCCATGCTGAAACGGCACAGGGAGAAGTGCTTCAACTCGCCCGTCATGAAATAGGTGGCGGTCCCAGAATCCCAGATTGAAAGAGGTGGGCACATTACGCGGCATAGTAGGTCCACCATCATAGTTCACAGCCGTTGAGCGATGCTGTCGACCTGGCCCCAGTAAGTCTGGGTTGACTGAGTCTACACCTATAGCTATCGATAAGGCATCTGCACCCCCGAGCGTGGGATGATGACAGCTGACACAAGCTGTATCGAAGTTGCCGCTTTGGATTTTGCTAAAGAACAGCAGTTTCCCGAGCTGCGCTTTTGGTGTGTTAATTGAAGGGATGGTGCGATGCTTACTAGGATCGCCAGTCAGTGAGTATTGGGCGATCTTATTCGTCAGGGCATTGTCTACCCATTGCTCGCTCTGAAAGTCGATAAAGGAAGCATGGGTGATGGATGAAAAGAGTAAGATCAGGGTTAGTACAGTTGAATAGATTTTTGTCTTCATAGGTCCTCCAACAAACATCATGTTGTGCTCTTACGGCACTAGAATGACGCTATCTCAATGTACTCGTATATCTGCACAGCAATGAGTTCCACAGTTGGGAATAGTTTTAATTTTTCAGGGATTTAACAGTCATGTTATCGACTCTGAGGCATGAGGGCAGTCGAACGGATGAAACCGGGTAGCGAAAGAGCTGGAGTATTGTAATAAAGGGGAGTGGGTGAGGGTTTCAAGGGTATGATCAGCACAAATAAAAAAGAGCGAACGTAACGTTCGCTCTTTCAATTCTCGACCTTCCGGCAGCGAAAAAGTTTATAGCAACACTATTATTTTAAAGCTTCGTTCTCGACAGGAACGATTTGGCTGGCGTGGTAACCTTTCGGACCTTCCTGTACCTCGTAGTTCACAGTCTGACCCGCTTTTAGCGTGCGGTAGCCGTCCATTTGTATTGTGGAGTAGTGCGCGAAAATATCGCCATCACCTTCGTCAGGGCAAATGAACCCAAACCCTTTAGCGTTGTTAAACCATTTAACTGTACCAGTTGCCATGCGAAACATCCCTCTTGCATTCAAATTGCATAACTATGAGTAAAACCAACCAGTGCAATCACGTTACTCAGAAGTAATTGATGCAGTATGTTTTTACTTCAATTCCCACTCTAGTAGAAAGATTTAGACAGTCAAGCCTGCTTGCCCCCATATAACAACATTTTAATAAAAATGGCTATTGTTCTGACAGAAGGATGATGGGGGTATCATTTTTGTAAACTTAGTTGCATTAATGAAACGAAAGTTTATTCATTAAGAGGTTGATTGGTGGGCTTAATTTACAACTCCATCAACGATAACCCTTATTGTGGCTCAACGGGGTGGTCATACCAACAGGAATATTGTGAGTAAAACTAGGGTGTTGCCAGTAGTATCACCCCTTGCGAATTAATATGTTAATACACCTATTATTCGATATTTCCAAACGCAATATGAAATCCTGAAACATTCATCTAGCAAATTAAGTTTTGATACTTCGAGACACCTTGATAAAAATGAGACCAAATAATTTTGATTTTTTTTGTATGGAAAAACTGACATTGCGATTTTGCTAAATGCCAGATATTGAAGTGAAATTGAGTGACTATGATGGCGGTCTGATAGTAGATAGGGGGGTGAGCGTGATTTATGTGGTGATTTGCAGGCGAAAATCAGCGCGCCGTAGCAATGAAACGGTTGCTGGAATACAATCTGTGGATTACGTTTTAAATAGTGGTAGAGATTCTTGTGTTAAATGTCTCAATCTATGATTCTGACGTATAAATAGTTGTTTTATAAGAAACACTTGAGCTACCTTAAAGATTGTAATCCCTTATGAGTAAAAAGTACGAATGGATAGTTCCGGATTCCGATGTAAAGGAAGCGGAAGAAACCAAGGTAAAACCGCCATCATTATACAAAGTGGTATTGAATAATGATGATTACACCCCCATGGAGTTTGTAGTGGAGGTGTTGCAGCGGTTCTTTTCTATGGATATAGAGAAAGCAACACAGCTGATGCTTACGGTGCATTACGAAGGTAAAGCTGTTTGTGGCGTATTCACTGCGGAAGTTGCCGAGATGAAAGTCGCACAAGTAATGATGCATGCGAAAGAACATCAACACCCACTGTTGTGCACAATGGAGAAGGCCTAAGTCGCAAACCCGGTTTTTCTCCGGCACACCATAATGTGGTATTTGAGGGAGGTGCCTTATGCTAAACAAAGAACTCGAAGCAAGCCTTAATGGGGCATTTGCAAGAGCACGTGAAAAACGTCATGAGTTCATGACAGTTGAACATCTGCTACTGGCGCTTCTGGAAAACGTCGCGGCTCGAGAAGCTTTACTCGCCTGCCGCGCGGATCTCGATGCTCTGCGTAAAGAGCTGGAAGCATTCATTGAACAAACCACTCCACTTATCCCTGTCGACGATGATAACCGTGAAACACAGCCAACCCTGAGTTTCCAGCGTGTGCTTCAACGTGCCGTTTTCCACGTTCAGTCTTCAGGTCGTAGCGAAGTTAGTGGTGCTAATGTACTGGTCGCGATTTTCAGCGAACAGGAATCGCATGCTGCTTACCTTCTCAAGAAAAATGACATCAGCCGTCTGGATGTCGTTAATTACATTTCACACGGTACAACCAAGTCTTCCAGCAGCGATGAAGAATTACCGGGTGCGGATTTGTCGTCGGATGAAGCGGCGGTTGAAGGTGGTGGCGAAGAACGTCTCGAGAACTTTGCTACAAACCTTAACCAGCTAGCCCGTGTGGGTGGCATCGACCCACTGATTGGCCGGGACAAAGAACTAGAGCGCACCATTCAGGTGCTATGTCGTCGCCGTAAGAATAATCCACTGCTAGTGGGTGAAGCTGGTGTCGGTAAAACAGCCATTGCCGAAGGTCTTGCATGGCGTATCGTTGAAGGTCAGGTGCCGGAAATCATTCAGGACTGTGTGATCTATTCACTGGATATTGGCTCATTGCTTGCCGGTACCAAGTACCGCGGTGATTTCGAAAAGCGCTTCAAGAGCATTTTGAAACAGCTAGAGAAAGAAGATCACGCGGTGCTTTTCATTGATGAAATCCACACCATCATCGGCGCTGGTGCAGCGTCCGGTGGTCAGGTCGATGCTGCCAACCTGATTAAACCACTGCTGTCCAGCGGTAAGCTTCGCTGTATCGGTTCAACGACTTATCAGGAATACAGCAGCATTTTCGAAAAAGAGCGTGCGTTGGCGCGTCGTTTCCAGAAGATCGATGTGGTTGAACCATCATTGGATGACACGACTAAGATCCTGATGGGCCTGAAACCTAAATATGAAGCTCACCACGAAGTTCGTTACACAAACAAAGCGATTCGTGCCGCGGTTGAGCTTTCTGCGAAATACATTAATGAGCGTCATCTACCAGATAAAGCCATTGATGTGATTGATGAAGCGGGCGCACGTTGTCGTCTGGCTCCAGCCAGCAAACGTAAGAAGACCGTGGGTGTGGGTGACATTGAGGCGATGATCGCCAAGATGGCACGTATCCCAGAAAAATCGGTTTCTTCTACTGACCGCGACGTACTCCAGTCACTTGAGCAGAAGCTTAAAATGCTGGTATTCGGACAGGATGATGCAATCAGCGCACTGTGCGAAGCGATCAAACTGAGCCGAGCGGGATTAGGCGCAGAGAACAAGCCAGTGGGCTCATTCCTTTTCGCAGGCCCTACTGGAGTTGGTAAAACGGAAGTGACGGTTCAGCTCGCACGCGCCATGGGTATAGAACTTCAGCGCTTTGATATGTCTGAGTACATGGAGCGTCACACCGTTAGTCGTCTGATTGGTGCGCCTCCAGGTTACGTGGGCTACGATCAGGGCGGTTTGTTGACTGACGCTGTGATTAAGCATCCGCATTGTGTGGTGCTGCTGGATGAGATTGAAAAAGCTCACCCGGATGTCTTTAACCTGCTGCTGCAGGTAATGGATAACGGCACACTGACTGACAATAACGGTCGCAAAGCTGACTTCCGCAATGTGATTCTGGTAATGACGACCAATGCCGGTGTGACCGAAACGGTGCGCAAGTCTATTGGTCTGATCCAACAAGATCACAGCCATGATGCAATGTCGGAAATCAAGAAGGTATTCTCACCTGAATTCCGTAACCGCCTCGATAACATCATTTGGTTCAACCATCTTGATAAGAGCATTATTCTTCAGGTGGTGGATAAGTTCATCGTGGAACTACAGGCTCAATTGGATGCCCGTGGCGTGTCACTGGAAGTGACAGACAAAGCCAAGCTTTGGCTGTCAGAGAAAGGCTATGACAAGTCGATGGGTGCGCGTCCTATGGCGCGAGTCATGCAGGATCATGTGAAGAAGAATCTGGCCAATGAACTGCTGTTTGGCTGCTTGGTCAATGGCGGAACGGTTAAGGTTGGCGTGAAAAACGACAAACTCACGTTCAGCTTCAGCGATGAAATGGAACCAGCCTAAATAGAAAACCGGACGCATAATCGTCCGGTTTTTCAAAACGACAAAAACCCGGCATTGCCGGGTTTTTTGTATTCGCGAGACGTGAGGATTAGCGCGCGCGGAAGATGATGCGACCTTTAGACAGGTCGTAAGGCGTCATCTCAACGGTAACTTTGTCACCGGTCAGGATACGGATGTAGTTTTTGCGCATCTTACCAGAGATGTGAGCAGTGACTACGTGGCCGTTCTCTAGTTCTACGCGAAACATGGTGTTTGGCAGGGTATCCAGAACGGTACCTTGCATTTCAATTACGTCTTCTTTTGCCATTTAATCCTCTTGGGCTACCGATCAGCCAAATTTTGACCGGCAGATAATGCCTTGATTGATTGAGTCTGTAAAGTTTAGGGGCGGAATTTTACCCCTTTGCATCCGTACTGACCAGCAAAAATCAGCTATTGGTTAAGGTTTGGGCGCTTTTCTGCCGGCTGGCTTAAAGAAAATTGAGAGGTGAACACCCAAGGTCTAAAACTGATCGCCATCTATCCAACTGCCTGCCACATAACGCTGGTGAGGTTTGAACTTCTGTTTGTAGTTCATGGCACTGCAGGCATCGATTTGAAAGCCTAAGTATAGCCAGGGGATGTCGTTTTTCCGTGCCTGTTCGATTTGAGCGAGAACGCACAGTGAACCTAGAGACCATGAATGCTCCGGCTCAAAAAAGCTGTAAATGGCGCTATATCCATTCTCGAGAACATCCGTAACTGCAATGGCAATTAACGTCCCATTCTCATAAAGATGCAGGTACTTAGAGGTCTGCCAATCGCTTTGCACAAATGAACTGAAATCCTGCTTGCTCGCGGGATACATGGAGCCATTTCTATGCCGGGCTGAGATATAGCGCTCATAGAGAGCAAACCATTCTTTGTCCATCTTATCCTTAAGCTCAACGGTAAGGCGCTTCAGTTGGCTCAAATGACGTTTTTGGCTTCGGGATGGTATGAATCCAAACGTATCAACGCGAAGGGAGTGACACGCTGTACAGGCGCGACAATAGGGGCGGTATATATTGTTTCCACTGCGACGAAAACCACTTTGCACCAGAAACCCATAACCGCGGTCAGTGTGAAGCTCTGGGTCAAGTACCACGGCAACAGATTCTTCCTGACCGGCCAGATAGCTACAAGAAGAAGGTGCCATTACGCCGATACGTATTGATTGGCTAGCCATGATTGACGTGAATCCATTGCGAACGGAAGAGAGATGCATCGGTGATCTGGTGCTTCAGTTCACTGAGCAGCAGAGTGAAATCATGCCTCTGAACAGGTTCTGCGCCTAACGAAGCGAGGTGATCTGTCATCATCTGACAATCAATCAACTTGCCCCCGTGGTGTCGGAAATGTTCACAGAAATACCAAAGCGCAGTTTTTGATGCGTTGGTTTTCAACGAGAACATGGATTCACCGCAGAAGAGTGAACCGACATTGACGCCGTACAAACCCCCAATCAACTCATCTTCCTGCCATACCTCGACACTATGAGCCGAACCAAGTTGGTGGAGACGGATATAAGCTTCGCGCATTTCAGGTGTAATCCACACCTGATTTTCGCCTCGGATTAGCGCGCAATGCTGAATGACCTGTTCAAACGCCCGGTTGATGGAAACCCGGTAGCCTTGTTTGCGCACATACTTTTTGAGGCTCCGGCTTGGCACAAAAGCGATGGGGTCAATCACTGCCCGTTCCGCTGGTGACCACCAGAGCAATGGTTCATCTTCACCAAACCAAGGGAAGATGCCTTTTGAATACGCTACACGCAATCGTTCTGGCGATAGATCTCCGCCAATAGCCAACAAGCCATCGGGTTCTTCCAGAGCCGATGAAACGGGAGGAAAAAAGTCGGGGTTGTTGTCATCCAATGGCGGCAGGTAGATGGTCATATCATTTCTTTAAGGTCAAAAAAGGGAGCTAAGCTCCCTTTAGTTTATACCCAAACGCCAGTCAAAATCGCTGAATCCAGCATCTTCAGTTTGTTTGGGTATTGAGAGATTATTGAATTCGTTGAAGCAGTTGGCTGTATCGACCGTCTGCTTCTTTCAGGGTTTGGTGAGAGCCCTGTTCGATAATTCGCCCTTCATCCATTAAACACACCTTGTCCATTTCGGTCAGTCCCACCAGACGGTGTGTAATAAACAATACGGTTTTGTCTTTGGCATGGTCGAGCAGCAAAGACAGAATTTGTCGCTCTGTTTTCACATCCAAACCTTCCGTAGGCTCATCAAGCAGCAGGATAGGCGCGTCTCGCAGCAGGGCTCTTGCAATGCCAAGACGACGCCTCTCACCACCGGATAGCTGGCGTCCGCCATCTCCCAGCCAAGTGTCTAAGCCCGGACCTTCCAGCAAAGCAGATAGACCCACTTGTTCGATGACGGATGTTAGCTCTTCATCCGAGGCGTTGGGCTTCGCCATGGAGAGGTTATGACGCACTGCGCCATTGAACACGTCTACGCGCTGGCTGACGACAGCAATTGAGCTTCTCAGTGCAGACTCACGCCAGGTGTCCAACGCGACACCATCAATACAGACGCTGCCTGACGATGGATCCCACGCGCGGGTGATCAACTGTAGCAGGGTAGATTTACCGCAACCAGTTCGACCCAATAGTGCCACTTTTTCACCGGCTTTCACGGACAGTGAAATACCATTCACTGCGGGTTGTTCGGCTCCGTGGTATGAGAAGGTCACATCACTGAAAGTGATATCTCCTTTGGCTGTGTTGTTGTGGCCCATCGGATCAAACGGCGTTTCCGGCTCTGCCTCAATGATTTCGTTTAGACGCTTCGCTGATGTCATTGTCTGGCTCAGGTACTGGAATGCTCCGGCTACAGGCATCATCAATTCGAAGCTTGCCATCGTGGCAAATGCAACCATGGCGACATAAGGATTAGGCAGTTCGCCACCAATGCCATCAGCGGCCAACCAAAGCATAAACACCAGTGTCAGGCCATTGGCTGCCAGCAATACACCATTTGCCAGGCCTGTAATTCGCGCCATTTGTCTTTGTGATGACAAAAGACGTTGCTCTGCTTCTACTGCTGCGTCGCGATAACGATCAGCGGCGCCGAAGATTTGCAGTTCGGCATGACCCTGTAGCCAGTCGAGCAAAGAAATACGCAGTTGCGACTTGGATTGAGTGATTTCAATGCCATGTGACCTACCAAGGTGGTAGAACACCACAGGCAGCACCAACATCAGCGACAGCAAGATGGCACCAAGCGTGAGACCGATAACTGGATCAAACCAATACAGGAAACCACTAATACTCAAAATGCCCAGCACTCCGACAATCAGCGGGCTGACCAGACGAAGATAAACATGATCCATTGCATCCACATCCGCCACCAGACGGTTAAGGATATCGGCGTCGCGCAGGTTTCCGACTTTACCTGGGATAAGTGGCGTCAGTTTCTCAAAGAAGAAGATGCGAAGGTCTGCCAGCAGCTTGAAGGTGGCGTTGTGACTGACAACGCGCTCGCCCCAACGGCCAGCCGTTCTTGCGATAGAAAAGCCGCGCACACCTGCAGCTGGCAGCATGTAGTTGAAGTTTGCTGTCGCCAGCAGGCCTGCGACTGCAGAAGCAGCAATGAACCAACCTGACAGGGTAAGCAAACCAATTGCAGCAGCCAGTGTCGCGAAAGACAACAGCATGCCAAGTGACAAGCCGAACCAGTGCTTTTTGTAGAGTTTCAGGAAGGGAATCAAATCACGCATCGAGATCGCTCCTGTCGACAGCCTGGATCATCTCGGCGAAGACCCCTTCATGTTTCAGTTGTTCGAAGGTGCCTTGTTGCACCAGTTTACCCAGTTGCATCACTAAAATGTTGTCACAACCGCCTAGTTGGTCGATGCGGTGGCTCACCAACAAAGAGGTGGTGTCTTTGGTAGCATGGTCGAGGCTTTCCATGACTAAGCGTTCGCTGGAAGCATCTAGGCTCGCGGTGGGTTCATCAAGCACCCAGAAGCGTCCTTCCTGAAGTAATGCTCTGGCAACCGCGATACGTTGCGCCTGACCGACGGACAACCCAGATGCACGATCACCAACCGAGTGTTCCAGACCCTTCTCGAGTCGCTGGATAAACTCGTCAGCATAAGCTGCTTTGGTTACACGTTGTATTTGCTCATTGGTTGCCATAGGAGCGGCGAGGCAAACATTGTCTTTCACTGAACCATGGAACAACTGCGGATTTTGGCCTACCCAGCTCACCTGCTTGCGCCAGTATGCCAAATCAGCATTTTTCAGCTCCATACCATTCACAGACAGGCTGCCACGATAAGGCAAAAATCCAAGGATTGCGTTAATCAGACTGGTTTTACCTGCGCCACTTTGGCCAACAAGCGCGACCTTTTGACCTTCCCGAATTTCAAAGCTGATAGGGCCGGCGAGAACAGCACCGTCAGGGCTAAGAACTTCGAGATCGGTAGCCTTGATACTGATCGCTTCATCAGACACTTTTGCACTGCCTGATGCTTGATGTTCTGGTGTGGAGTCGAGGAAGTTAACGATGGATTCCGCAGCACCAATCGCTTGTGCTTTCGCGTGATAGAAAGTACCTAGATCGCGCAGTGGTTGGTAAAACTCAGGTGCCAGTACCAGAACAAAAATACCAATGAAGAGGGTAATGCCCATACCGTAATGGCCGAAGTTTAGTTCCCCAATGTAACTGAAACCGAAATACACCGCAGTGACCGCAATAGATAGCGCAGTGAAAAACTCCAGCACGGCGGAGGAGAGGAATGCCAGTCGCAGCACTTCCATGGTGCGTTTGCGGAAGTCTTCTGAAGCGACGCGAAGGTGATTGCTTTCGGCTTCTGCCTGATCGAACAGGCGAATGGTAGAAAGGCCACGTAGGCGATCGTAGAAGTGACCGGAAAGTCGCTGTAACGCTTTAAAATTGCGTCGGTTGGCATCAGCTGCACCCATTCCCACCAATGCCATGAAAAATGGTACGAGTGGTGCAGTCACCAGAAATATCAGACCCGCCGCCCAGTTCAAGGGGAATACAGCAATCAGAATGATAAAGGGAATCAGAACAGCAATGGCCATTTGTGGCAGGTAGCGGGCAAAAAAGTCCTGCATTTCCTCTACCTGTTCGAGTATCAAGCTTGCCCATGTGCCTGCCGGTCTGCCCTGAATCGTGGCAGGACCTAGTTCATGGAGCTTATCGAGGATCAGTTTGCGGATATGAAGACGCACCGCTTCGCCGGCTCGGTAGCCCGCTTGCTCTTTACCCCAACTGCATAGGGCACGAATACAGACAACGATACCGAGTGCGACAAAAGAGAGCCAAAGTTCGGATTTGTCGGCTTTCTCAATGATTAAGTCGTGGAGAATATTGGCGAGCAAAGCTGCTTGGGCAACAAGAAAAAGGCCAGACAAAAATGCCAGCCCAATTGCTGTCATAAGCCAAGTTTTGCCAAGCTTGCTTTGCCCCTTGAGCCATTGAGCGAGCGAGCGCTGTTTCTTTTTATCCATAGTACTTCATTGGTATTTTTATGTTACCGATACGAATGAACCGGGTGGGAGCGATCCCTGTGGCTGATATCGGTCTTTGGAAGGCTGAAATGGCAAAATGATAGGCCCGCATACAAACGGGCCTAACAGAAGTGGATTACTGGGTTTTAGCTTGTGCGTCCAGGAAACGCTCAGCGTCCAGTGCTGCCATACAGCCGGTACCAGCAGAAGTGATTGCCTGACGGTAAATATGGTCCATAACATCACCTGCAGCGAAAACACCTTCAACGCTGGTCTGCGTTGCGTTGCCTTCTAAGCCTGACTGCACCTTGATATAACCATTGTGCATGTCCAGCTGACCTTCAAAAATACCAGTGTTTGGTTTATGGCCAATAGCAACGAATAGACCCATCACATCCAACTCTTCAGTATTGTCAGATTGCGTGTCTTTAATACGAACGCCAGTCACACCCATGTCGTCGCCCAGTACTTCATCCAGAACACGGTCAGTGTGCAGAACGATGTTACCGTTTTCGACTTTATCCATCAGGCGGTTAACCAGAATTTTCTCCGCACGGAAGCTGTCACGACGGTGGATAAGGTGAACTTCTGAAGCGATGTTAGACAGGTAAAGTGCTTCTTCAACAGCCGTGTTACCACCACCAATGACTGCGACTTTTTGGTTGCGGTAGAAGAAACCGTCACATGTCGCACAAGCTGATACGCCGCGCCCTTTGAAGTTTTCCTCTGATTCCATGCCCAAGTACTGAGCAGATGCACCCGTTGCAATGATCAGTGCATCACAGGTGTATTCGCCATTGTCGCCTTTCAGGCGGAAAGGGCGCTGGGTCAGATCCGTTTCGTTGATGTGATCGAAGATGATTTCAGTATCAAACTTCTCAGCGTGCTCTTTCATGCGCTCCATCAGTGCTGGGCCAGTTAGACCTTCAGCGTCACCCGGCCAGTTCTCAACCTCTGTCGTGGTCGTAAGCTGACCGCCCTGTTGCAGACCAGTTACCATCACTGGGTTCAGGTTAGCGCGCGCCGCGTAAACTGCAGCGGTATAACCAGCAGGGCCAGAACCTAAGATAAGAAGGCTTGCATGCTTTACGTTGCTCATTATTTCTCCGGGTGGATTTAGTGTTATGCAATGGAACCGATTGTAGGGAAATTGTAGAGCTAAAGAAAGGGCACCATGCGGTGCCCTTTATCGAAAAATGTTATCTGTTATTACGCTTCAGTTAGGCCAGTGTCGCCTTTGCGTCGACGTATTCCAGATCAAATGCTTCCGCGACTTCACGGATGGTGACTTTGCCGTCGATGACATTCAGGCCATTCAACAGGTTCTGATCAGAAAGCAGCGCGTTACGGTAACCGAGATTCGCCAACTTCACGATATATGGGAGAGTGGCGTTGTTTAGTGCAAATGTAGAGGTACGTGCAACAGCACCAGGCATGTTTGCCACACAGTAGTGAACCACGTCGTCGACAATATACGTTGGGTCGGCATGTGTTGTTGCTTTCGAGGTTTCGAAACAGCCACCTTGGTCGATAGCAACATCGACGACTGCTGCGCCTGGTTTCATGCGTTTGATGTGGTCAGCATTTACCAATTTTGGTGCTGCTGCACCAGGGATAAGCACTGCTCCGATGACCAAATCTGCGGCGAGAACGTGTTTTTCAAGAATTTCTTCTGTTGAATATAAAACTTTTGCGCGTCCCTGAAACTCTTCGTCCAAAGCACGAAGTGTGTCGATGTTGCGGTCTAAAATTGTGACATCTGCCCGCATTCCAACAGCCATTCGAGCTGCATTTGAGCCGACCACGCCGCCGCCTAACACCACAATTTTAGCGGGTTCAACGCCTGGAACACCACCTAGCAGCATACCAGCGCCGCCGCGCGATTTTTCCAACGCCTGAGCACCTGCCTGAATAGACATTCGTCCTGCGACCTCTGACATCGGCGCCAAAAGTGGCAATCTACCCTTAGAATCTGTTACGGTTTCATAGGCTATACAGACAGCTTTGCTCTTGATAAGGTCTTGTGTCTGTGGAAAATCTGGTGCAAGGTGCAAATAGGTAAACAATATTTGCCCTTCGCGAAGCATGGCACGTTCAACTGCCTGTGGCTCTTTAACTTTGACAATCATTTCAGCAGCTGCGAAGACATCTTCTGCAGTTGGAAGAATAGAAGCACCAGCCTTGATGTAGTCATCATCGCTGAAGCCGATACCCGCACCCGCCTGGGACTGGACGTGAACAGTGTGGCCATGGGATATCAGCTCGCGAACGCTGGCAGGGACCATACCGACACGGTACTCGTGGTTTTTGATTTCTTTAGGTACACCAATGATCATCCTGAAACCTCGCTTCTTTGTAGAGTTATTGGCTGTTGTTTTGTAGTATTGTTGTATTTAGAGCTAGTATAGTTCGCCAAAAGCCGGATTTGATGCTAAATATATAAAATATGTTAGAAAAAATGGCATTTAACATTGCAAGGAAGTAAAAAGGTGGAATAAAAAATGGTTGAAGCCAAAAAGAAACCCTCCAAGGAATTGGATCGTATTGACAGAAATATTCTTAATGAACTTCAGAAGGATGGACGTGTTTCTAACGTCGAACTTTCTAAGCGAGTAGGACTGTCGCCAACCCCATGTCTTGAGCGTGTTCGTCGTCTTGAACGACAAGGGTATATCTCTGGATATACCGCGCTATTGAACCCTCAATTTCTCGATGCGTCGCTTCTGGTATTTGTAGAAATTACCCTGAACCGTGGTGCTCCTGATGTGTTCGAACAGTTTAACAAGGCCGTTCAACAACTCGAAGATATTCAGGAATGTCATCTTGTTTCCGGTGATTTTGACTATCTGTTGAAAACGCGCGTATCGGATATGTCTGCATACCGTAAGCTGTTGGGTGAAACCCTGCTGCGCCTTCCAGGTGTTAATGACACCCGAACCTACGTGGTAATGGAAGAAGTGAAACAGACCAATCATCTGGTGATCAAAACGCGTTAACATGCTCACAGCCCTCGGACAAACAGGGCTGAGATTAGTGTTATATTCTACAAACCGAGTAGCTTGCTGCTCGGTTTGTTTTTTTGTTTGGTGTACACTTTTGCAAAAGCATGGGTATTAACCCAGTATTTGCCCGTTATTGAAGCGTTTTTCGTCAAATGGGCATAGGCAATCATAATGAATAATAAAGCCGCTCTATTCAGCCTTAGTGCTGATGGGGTACGAAACGATTTCAGGGCTTAAAGTTAGAAAGATAGGTGATAATGGAGTTCTTCTTGCGTCAGGAGCAGAAACAGACAGACACCTCACGTCGATTAAACGGAAAACAACGTTTGAAAGAGAGCGCACTGATTATCGCGCTGCTGTCTGCTGTCTTCATCCTCGTATCTCTGCTCAGTTACGATTCATCCGACCCATCCTGGTCCCAAACTGCTTGGGATGGCCCAGTACAAAATGCTGCTGGCAACGCAGGTGCCTGGGTGGCTGATACCCTGTTTTTTACATTGGGTACCTTGGCTTATCCGCTTCCTTTTCTTTTGCTTCTCGGTGGCTGGGTTTTCTTCCGCCGTCGGGGAGAATCTGAGCCACTAAATTACACTATCCTAGCGACCCGAATCCTTGGTGTTGTTCTTTTGCTATTGACCAGTTGCGGGTTGGCTGACCTGAACTTTGATGACTTTTGGTTCTTTTCATCCGGTGGTGTCGTCGGCGACGTGCTGACTGAACTTTCAATGCCTCTCTTTAACCTACTGGGGACAACTCTGGTCTTTATGTTCCTGTGGGCTGCGGGTTTTACCCTGTTTACGGGTATTTCCTGGCTGACGATTGTCGATACGTTAGGTGAAAAAACATTGTCGGCCATTACTTGGTTGGTGAACCGTGCTCGTGGTGACAAACCACAGATGATTGGCTCAACCGTTGATACCTCTGAGCTGGCCGATGACATTGATGAATCGGATCCATTGTTCGCCAAGCCGGTTGCAAAAACGCGTGAGTTGGCAGATGTCTCGCTGCTCAACAAAGCACAGCGCGTTGATGACGACGAAAAAGATACGCCAGTTTCCGTTCCACCAGTGATTCATGCAGCAACTGCTGCCGCTGCGGAGCGCAAAGAGCCAGTGATGACGTTAGAACCAGAATTGGATGAGCCAGTTATCGCGCCGGAGCCAAAACCCGTCTTTAACAGCGCCAATCAAGAGACGGACTTTGATGATGACATCAACGCTCTTGATGAGCCCGAATTGGACCGCACCAATTCAGTCTCGATTGAGGAACCTGTTTCAGAGAGTGTTTCAGAAGAGACGTCAGCAGATATCAATGATGCGCCTTGGGATGACGATGTGAACTTTGGCTCAACGGAGTCTGTCGTGATTGAAGAAGCACGAGAAGACATCGTTATAGGTAACACTGATGGGTTGTCAGAACTTGACCGCGCACAGGCAGAATCGGTGATTCCAGACGAAGAAGAGGATCCTTTCCTCGAAACCATTCGTGAAGCACAGAAAAATGCCGCTGGTGCAGTGCATCCGTTCCTTGTCAAAGATGAACCGAACCTGCCGAAGCCGAAAGAGCCGCTGCCAACTATTGATCTTCTTGACCCTCCGCGCAATACAGCAACCCGCGCATCGGATGAAGAGCTGCAGTATCAGGCCCGCTTGATTGAAACGCGCCTTGAAGAATACAAAATCAAAGTCACTGTGAAGGGGATTTTCCCTGGGCCGGTTATTACACGCTTTGAACTTGAGCTGGCACCGGGTGTGAAAGTCAGTCGCATCATGAGTTTGTCAAAAGACATTGCCCGTTCGCTTTCAACCAGCGCTGTTCGTGTTGTTGATGTCATTCCGGGTAAACCTTATATCGGCCTCGAATTACCAAATACCAGCCGCGAAACCGTGTTCATGTCTGAAGTGGTAGCGAGTGAACGTTTCCAGTCTTCGAAATCACCGCTTTCAGTGGTTTTGGGTAAAGACATCGCTGGTGAAGCGATTGTGACGGACCTTGCCAAAGCACCGCACATGCTGGTGGCGGGTACAACAGGCTCCGGTAAATCTGTCGGTGTGAATGTGATGATCGTCAGTATGCTCTACAAAGCTGGGCCAGAAGATGTTCGCTTCATCATGATTGACCCGAAAATGTTGGAACTTTCCGTCTACGAAGGTATCCCACATTTGTTGACCGAAGTGGTCACTGACATGAAAGACGCCGCCAATGCGCTTCGCTGGAGCGTGGCGGAGATGGAACGTCGTTACAAACTCATGTCTGCATTAGGTGTTCGAAATATTGCTGGCTACAACGACAAAATCCGCGAAGCGGCAGAAGCCGACCACCCGATTCCTGACCCGCTATGGAAGCCGGGCGACAGCATGGATGAAACCGCACCTGTGTTGGAGAAACTGCCTTACATCGTGGTGATCGTCGACGAATTTGCAGACCTGATGATGGTAGTGGGTAAGAAGGTAGAAGAGCTGATTGCACGTCTTGCCCAGAAAGCACGTGCTGCGGGTATTCACCTTGTGCTGGCTACCCAGCGTCCATCGGTGGACGTGATTACAGGTTTGATTAAAGCAAACATTCCGACACGCATGGCGTTTACGGTATCAACCAAAACAGACTCGCGAACCATTCTGGATCAGGGTGGGGCAGAATCCCTGCTGGGTATGGGTGACATGCTGTTTATGCCCAATGGTTCAAACCATCCGGCGCGCGTGCATGGTGCCTTCGTTAACGATGATGAAGTTCACCGCGTGGTCAGCAACTGGAAGGCGCGTGGCAAGCCTCAGTACATTTCAGAAATTACCAGCGGTGATCAGGGTAGCGATGGTTTGTTGCCGGGTGAAGCTCCAGAGGGCGGGGACGGCGAAGAGCTGGATCAGTTGTTTGACCAAGTGGTTGAGTTTGTGACCGAATCTCGTCGCGCGTCAGTCTCAGGAGTACAGCGCCGCTTTAAAATCGGTTATAACCGTGCCGCGCGAATTGTTGAACAGTTGGAAGCGCAGGGCATTGTCAGCCCGCCAGGCCATAACTCGAATCGTGAGGTGTTGGCACCGCCACCACCGCCAAGAGATTGATTGGAATAAGAATGAAAAAAATGTTGTTCTCTTTGCTGCTGGTTGCACCTGCAGTGTTTGCAAATCCGCAGCAAGAGCTGAATTCTCGCTTGTCAAAACTCAACAGCTTTACAGCAAATTTTGAACAGACAGTAACCAGCCCAGAAGGGGATGTAATCAGCGAAGGCGAAGGCAGTCTCGCTATGAAGCGCCCAAACCTGTTCAATTGGGAAACGGTGACGCCAGATGAAAATTACCTGATTTCAGATGGTGAAACACTGTGGTACTACAGCCCTTTCATTGAACAAGTCACTGCTATGCGGTTGGACGATGCCACTTCACAGACGCCTTTTGTTTTGCTGACCCGCAATAACCCGAGTGACTGGGCAAACTACGACGTGGAGCAGGATGGCGATACTTTCACTTTGTCTCCAAAAGAAGCCTCAAATTTGGGTGAGTTTGTTGTTAGTGTGAAACCTGACGGCAAAATTACCGAATTTGCCGTGGTGGAGCAGGACGGACAGCAAAGTCGCTTTGCACTGGATGACGTGAAGAATGTCACTCCGAAAGCGTCACTGTTCAGCTTTACTGTTCCGGAAGGTGTTGAGCTGGATGACCAGCGACAGTAATCAGAGAAAGCTAATTTGAGTAACCTCAGTCTGGATTTTGCGGACGACTTTCGCCCCTTGGCCGCGCGTATGCGGCCAACTAACCTCGCCGAATACATAGGCCAAAAACACCTCCTCGATGAAGGCAAACCTCTGCGCCGTGCTCTCGAAAGCGGCCAGCTGCATTCAATGATCCTTTGGGGGCCGCCTGGTACGGGTAAAACCACGCTGGCAGAAGTCGCCGCAGGTTATGCCAACGCAGAAATTGAACGGGTATCTGCTGTTACATCCGGTGTAAAAGATATTCGTCTTGCGATTGATAAAGCCAAAGAAAACCAATTGGTCGGCAGACGGACGATTCTGTTTGTTGACGAGGTGCATCGCTTCAACAAAAGCCAGCAGGATGCCTTTCTGCCGCATATTGAAGATGGCACCATCACCTTTATCGGTGCAACGACGGAAAACCCGTCATTCGAGCTGAACAACGCACTGCTCTCAAGAGCGCGAGTTTACAAGCTCAAATCTCTCGATACTGACGATGTGTTGGAAGTGATCGATCAGGCACTGTCTGACAACGAGCGTGGACTGGGTGCAGAAAAACTGGAATTCGCTGAGGGTGTCAAAGCGCAATTGGCTGATTTTACCTCTGGTGATGCGCGAATGACGCTGAACTATCTGGAACTCTTGTCTGACATGGCAGAACCAGACGCCAGCGGTAAGAAGCTAATCACCTTGCCGTTGCTCGCCGAAGTAGCCGGAGAGAAGATTGCACGCTTTGATAACAAGGGTGATCTTTGGTACGACCTGATTTCCGCCTTTCACAAGTCGGTCCGTGGTTCTGATCCAGATGCTGCCTTGTACTGGTACGCCAGAATCATCACTGCTGGTGGTGACCCGCTCTATGTTGCCCGTCGTCTGCTCGCCATTGCCTCTGAAGACATTGGCAATGCGGATCCGCGTGCAATGGAAATAGCCATTAACGCCTGGGATTGTTTTACCCGGGTCGGACCGGCAGAAGGCGAACGTGCCATTGCGCAGGCAACGGTTTACATGGCATGTGCAGCAAAAAGTAATTCAGTTTATGTCGCATGGAAAGCGGCTTTGCGTGATGCCAAAATGCACCCTGATTATGAAGTGCCAAACCACCTTCGCAATGCGCCAACGACTCTGATGAAAGAAATGGGGTATGGCGATGGGTATCGATATGCCCATGATGAGCCAAATGCGTATGCCGCAGGAGAGAGCTATTTCCCTGAAGAAATGAAAGGCACGCGTTACTACCAGCCAGTGAATCGGGGGATGGAAATCAAAATTGCAGAAAAGCTGGCGTTTCTTGAGCAGTTGAATGCAAATAGCCCTCGAAAACGCTAGGAAATAAAGGTCAATTTGGGTATTGTTTTACCCAATAAATGTGGTGGTTAAAGTTACCCATCTCAGGAAGAAAAATCCTTTCAATTTGACGTTGCCATAATAGTGCGTGGCAGCGTCAACTTCTTTTAAGGCACTGTTTAACGATTCACAGGATTAACATGCTGGATTCAAAACTACTTCGTACCGAGCTGGACGCAACAGCTGAAAAACTGGCACGTCGTGGCTTCAAGCTTGACGTTGACACTCTCCGCAATCTGGAAGAAAAGCGCAAATCGCTGCAAGTACGCACCGAGGAGCTGCAAGCTGAGCGTAATGCACGATCCAAGTCCATCGGTCAGGCGAAGGCGAAAGGTGAAGATATCCAGCCACTGCTGGCAGCGGTAGAAAACCTGGGCGACGAGCTGAACAAAGCGAAAGCGGAACTGGCTGAGCTTCAGGACCAATTGAATGACATCACTATGGGTGTGCCAAACATCGCTGATGATGCAGTGCCAGTAGGTAAAGATGAATCTGAAAACGTAGAAATCTCTGTTTGGGGTGAGCCGAAAACTTACGATTTTGAAGTGAAAGACCACGTTGATCTGGGCGAGCTGACTGGCGGTCTGGATTTTGCGAGCGCAGTGAAACTGTCTGGCTCACGTTTCATCGTAATGAAAGGCCAAATGGCGCGCCTGCACCGTGCAATTGCCCAGTTCATGCTGGATCTTCACACCACTGAGCACGGTTACACCGAAATGTACGTGCCTTATTTGGTGAATGCAGACAGTCTGTTTGGTACTGGTCAACTGCCAAAATTCGGTGAAGACCTGTTCCACACTCAACCTGCGACCGAAGAAGGCGTGGGCATGTCTCTGATCCCAACCGCTGAAGTGCCGCTGACCAACATGGTTCGTGACACCATCGTGGAAGAAGCCGAGCTGCCTATCCGAATGACCGCTCACACGCCGTGTTTCCGTTCAGAAGCTGGCTCATACGGTCGTGATACCCGTGGCCTTATCCGTATGCACCAGTTCGATAAAGTCGAGTTGGTACAAATCGTTAAGCCAGAAGATTCAATGGCGGCCCTGGAAGAACTGACTGGTCACGCTGAGAAAGTTCTACAACTGCTGAATCTGCCTTACCGTAAGGTGATTCTGTGTACCGGTGACATGGGCTTCGGCTCAACAAAGACTTACGATCTGGAAGTGTGGGTACCTGCTCAAGGTACTTACCGTGAAATTTCATCTTGTTCTAACATGGGTGATTTCCAGGCACGTCGTATGCAGGCGCGCTTCCGTCGTAAGGCTGAGAAGAAACCGGAATTGCTGCACACACTTAACGGCTCAGGACTGGCGGTTGGTCGCACCATGGTAGCAATCCTTGAAAACTACCAGTTGGAAGATGGTCGCATTGAAGTGCCAGAAGTACTTCGTCCTTACATGGGTGGCCTGACTCACATCGGTTAATACAATCGAAATCTTAAAAAAAACCGGCCTCCACGGCCGGTTTTTTATTGAAAACAGAAAATTACCCTTTTTTCATTGCCTAGTTTTTAATGCATTAAGTTTGAAAGTGTACACTTAATGAGCAACATATTAATACACCTTAATATTGATGAAACTATTTTTATATTTTCGAGAAACAATCATGTAAATCAGAAAGTTAATAAAGTATTAATTAATTTGTGGTTATTTGTTTGCAACCTTATCATTTCCTTCCTGTTTATTCGTCTACTATTACTTATTAGAAATCGTCGCAACTAAGAAAGGGTAGTGTCGTATGCGAGTCAATAATCCTGTAACGGATAAAGAAATAAAGTTCCCCACCGATTACAATTTGCTCTCAACAACCGATCCACGCGGTATCGTTAAGTACGCGAGTAAGGATTTTTGCGAAGTGGCGGGCTACACGTTAGACGAAATTGTGGGTCAACCACACAACCTTGTTCGTCACCCCAGCATGCCGCCTGCAGCATTCCAGAACATGTGGGACTTTATCAAAGCCGGTAACAACTGGATGGGCTTGGTAAAGAACCGCACTAAAGACGGCGATTACTACTGGGTGAATGCGTTCGCTTCTCCTATCAAACAAAACGGTCAGATTGTTGAATTTCAGTCTGTTCGAACCACGCCAGACCGCAAAGCGGTAGAGCGTGCTGAAAAAGTGTATCCACAGTTGCTGGCTGGCAAAACACCATCGGCGCTCAAGATGCCGCGCACTCGTATGTGGCAACGAGCAGCAATGTGGTTTATACCAGGCGCAATATTGGCGGGTGCTGCTGGCTTCTTTGCCGGGTTTGCCGCAGCCATCGCGGTGCAATTTGTTTTCTCGATACTGGCAATGTTTATGCTGACACGCCGCTTAGAAAACGTGACCAAACTGGCGAAAGAAGCCTACGACAACCCATTGATGGAGTATCTCTACAATGGAGCGATCGATGATGTTTCTGAAATAGAATTGGCACTCAAGATGCGTGCAGCCGAAATAAACGCTGTTGTTGGTCGAATTCTCGATGGAAGCGATCAAGTGTTGAATGCAGCGGCCAATGCTAAGGCAAATGGTGAAAGAACCGCCAGTAATCTTGAAAATCAAAATGCGGAAACCGAACAGATTGCCGCGGCAATTAACGAAATGTCGGCGACAGCAAACGATATGTCAGGAAATACTCAGAGCGCCTCCGATGCCGCGACGGAAGCTCAGGATGCCACCCTCACTGGTATGGAAACAGTTGGCCAGACGGTTGATGCTATCCAGAACCTCGCTAAGCAGCTTAGTGACGCATCAAGCGTGATATCCGAGCTGGAAGAGCACGGCAAGCGCATTGGCTCCGTATCTGATGTCATCCAAGGTATCGCAGAGCAAACCAATTTGTTGGCACTTAACGCAGCTATTGAGGCAGCGCGAGCCGGTGAACAAGGTCGAGGCTTCGCGGTGGTTGCAGACGAAGTTCGCGCACTTGCACAACGCACACAAGAGTCGACTTCTGAAATCCAAGACGTCATTTCTTTGATTCAGAACGGCACGCAACAAGCAGTTGATGCCATGGAACGAGGTACAACCTTATCAGGTGAGTGTGTGACCAGCGCTGAGAAAGCGGGTGATGCGCTTCGTCGTTCGCAGGAGTTGGTGTCTGATATCAACGATCGTAACCATCAGGTAGCGACTGCGGTTGAAGAGCAAGCGGCGGTATCTAACGAGATGAACGGCAATATTCAGTCTGTTTCTGAGCTATCACATCAGTCTTTGAATATTGCGAAAGAGACAGTTCAGGAAGCTCAAGGATTGGTTGAAGCCTTGTCTGCCCAGAAACAACTTGTGGGTCAGTTCCGACGAGTCGGCTAGCAAAACCAGATACAAAAAAGGTCAGCCACTAGGCTGACCTTTTTTATTTGTTTATTTTCTGAAGGGCACTCATCCTGTTTTTAAAGGAAGCGCTTTGATGTCTTCTGAAGTTACAGCGACTGACTCGTTATCGGCAGTACGAACAATCAATTCGCGGTCAAACAGGTGCAGTAAAATGACGCTTAAATCCTGACTGATTTTAATCAGAGAAGATGCTGGAATTTCTTCTTCCGTTGAGCGAATAACGGAATCAAAGCGGTTATCTACGCGATCAAAAGCCAAGGTCGCATCTCCGCTCGACATCAATGAAAGTTGATGCATCCGCTTTTGTAAGATTCGGCTTTGCAAATTCACGGACTGCCACGCAGCTGTTTTACCTTCCATCAAGCGCATCACGGCTTGTTCGTAACGAAGCTGCGCTTCTTTAGTATCAATCCAGGTTTGCCAGAACGCTTGATATTCTTCATAGGTCGCATCGAGTGTTCCTTCTGCCAGATAAGAGCGTGTCACTTCATCGATGATGTAAATGAGGTGGTCTGAAGCTCTATGGTGTATCGCGTACCAGCCAGCTTTAGATTGATTCGGAAGTGACGACAACACCTGTTCCATCCGAGACTTCAATACACGGAACAAAGGGCGTTGAGGGTTATTACACTCAACCAGTAATTGATCGCAGTACTCGGCAATCTCATTGCGAGCTTTGCTGGCTTGAGGTGATTGTGGGCAGCGGATGTAGCGGGTGTTGTGGTCATGCAGCATCCAAAGCAATGAACGAAGATCGCTGATTTGCGAACGGTAGTGGTCGCGTCGGGATTTCTGTGAGCTCGACAGGCCTTTCGTCATGCGAACTAACCAGTTTGGAGTGATGATAGATAACAGTGCCATAACTTGTTCCTCTTTCCTGAGTGCCTGAACAAGTAGTGCAGTGTGTGTGCCAATTAATAAAACATTTAAAAACAACGGGTTATGTTTTTATGCCGAATTTTCTGACCAGCAATGGCGCAGAATCTAACCAACTTGGTGCAAAAGTGTGATGAGAGTCGACAAAATATTCCCTTGGATGCACAAACAAAAAAGGAGCCGTCAGGCTCCTTTTCGATTTCTGCGTCGTGATTACATCACACGCATACCTGCTTGTGCACCTTCGTGAGGTTCAAGCAGCCACAGATCTTTGCCGCCTGGGCCAGCGGCCAGAATCATGCCTTCTGACATACCGAACTTCATCTTACGCGGTTTCAGGTTAGCCACCACGACAGTGTATTTGCCAACCAGATCTTCTGGGTTATACGCAGACTTAATACCAGAGAACACCTGACGGGTCTCACCGCCGATATCTAGCTCGAATTTCAGCAGTTTGTCAGCTTTCGGCACAGATTCGCAAGAAATGATCTTTGCGATACGCAGGTCCACTTTCGCAAAGTCACCAAACTCGATTTCATCTGCAATTGGCTCTTCTTCCAAAGGACCTTTGGCTTTTTCAGCCACCGCTTTCTCGGCTGCTGCATCTTCTTTAGATGCTTCAACCATCTCTTCAACTTTCTTCGGATCGATGCGGCTGAACAGCGCTTTGAACGCTTCAACTTTATGAGCAGTCAGCGGCGTTGCAATACCATCCCAGCTCAGGGTTTCGTTCAGGAATGCTTCTGAACGCTCTGCCAGTTCTGGCATCACTGGCTTCAGGTAAGTCATCAGTACACGGAACAGGTTGATACCCATGGTACAGATTCCTTGAAGCTCAGCATCTTTGCCTTCTTCTTTGGCGACGACCCAAGGTGCTTTCTCGTCAACGTATTGGTTTGCTTTGTCAGCCAGTGCCATGATTTCACGGATAGCACGGCTGAACTCGCGGTTTTCAAACAGTTCGCCAATACGGCTAGCTGCAGAAGTGAACTCTTCATAAAGTGCTGGCTCTGCACATTCAGCAGACAGCATGCCGTCGAAGCGTTTCGCGATGAAGCCTGCGTTACGAGATGCAAGGTTAACCACTTTGTTTACGATGTCAGAGTTAACACGCTGAACGAAGTCTTCCAGATTCAGATCAAGATCGTCGATGCGGTTGTTCAGTTTGGCTGCGTAGTAGTAGCGCAGACACTCTGGATCCAGGTGTTTCAGGTAAGTGCTCGCCTTAATGAAAGTGCCTTTCGACTTCGACATCTTCGCGCCATTAACGGTCACATAGCCGTGAACGAACACGTTGTTTGGCTTGCGGAAGCCCGCGCCTTCCAGCATGGCTGGCCAGAATAGGCTGTGGAAGTAAACGATGTCTTTGCCAATGAAGTGGTAAAGTTCAGCGTCGCTGTCTTTGTTCCAGTATTCGTCGAAATCGACATTGCCATTCTTATTACAGAAGTTCTTGAATGAACCCATGTATCCGATTGGCGCGTCCAGCCATACGTAGAAGTATTTGCCTGGCTCACCCGGGATTTCAAAACCGAAGTAAGGCGCGTCACGGGAGATGTCCCACTGCTGCAGGCCAGACTCGAACCACTCGTTCATTTTGTTCGCCATTTCTTCCTGCAACGCACCAGATTTGGTCCATGCTTTCAGCATGTCTTCGAACTGTGGCAGGTCAAAGAAGAAGTGAACAGAATCTTTCAGTACTGGGGTTGCGCCACTCACTGCTGATTTAGGGTTAATCAATTCAGTTGGGCTGTAGGTTTCACCACAGTTATCGCAGTTGTCACCATACTGATCTTCAGACTTACATTTCGGGCAAGTGCCTTTAACGAAACGGTCTGGAAGGAACATTTCTTTCTCAGGGTCAAACAGCTGAGAAATCGTACGGCTATTGATATAGCCCTTGTTCTTCAGTTGGGTGTAGATGTAAGACGCCAGCTCACGGTTTTCTTCACTGTGCGTGCTGTGGTAGTTGTCAAAGCTGATGTCAAAGCCCGCGAAGTCTGCTTCGTGTTCTTTCTGCATTTCAGCGATCATGGCTTCAGGCTCGATACCCAATTGCTGAGCTTTCAGCATGATTGGCGTACCGTGTGCGTCGTCTGCACAGATAAAGTTTACAGTGTTGCCACGCAGGCGCTGATAACGCACCCACACGTCTGCCTGAATATGCTCGAGCATATGACCCAAATGGATAGAGCCATTCGCGTAAGGCAGGGCACAGGTAACCAGAATTTTACGTTGGTTTGCAGCCATAATTTAGATAGTTCGCTTTTGACAATTGAATCGAATGAATGGCGCAAATCTTACCTGATCAGGCCCAGAAAACATAGTTTGAAGCGCTTGAGAGACAGAGAAAATGGTCATTAGCAACAGTATCGAATAACCCTTCTGCCTAAAGGGTGTGAAATCGTAAAAAATTCATTAGGCTAGAAGAATCATTACTGAAGAGTGCATGTCCTATGTTTTTCGGCCGCAATAAGAATTCACAACCTGACTTGGATACCGTGAAAACGTTCCTTAATCAATTTACCCATGCTTCGCTTGTTGAAGGTTGGGCAGATAAACAAGGCATGGTGACTCAAGCAAAAAGCGGTGAGTTAAAAGTCTCGTTCCCCTTTGCTGCATCTTCTTTGATCCAAGCGTTAAAAGACTGGATTGAAACGCAGAAAACAGCGGGTGAGGATGTCCCTACGCTAGTCATCGAGCAGAAAGTTGCACCACTCAAAGCGGGCGAAAAACCGCTTATCAAAGGGGTGAAGAATGTCATTGTCGTGAGTTCTGCAAAAGGCGGCGTAGGTAAATCGACAACATCAGTGAACCTTGCGCTAGCCCTCCGCGCTCAAGGGGCCAAAGTCGGTATCCTTGATGCAGACATCTATGGCCCCTCACTGCCAATCATGTTGGGTACCAAGGGCAAACAGCCGACAACATTAGATGGCAAAACCATGGAGCCAGTTGAGGCGCATGGCCTTTTCAGTAATTCCATTGGCTATTTAGTACCGGATGAGAATGCTATGGTGTGGCGCGGCCCAATGGCATCAAAGGCCTTCGCGCAACTCGTCAACGAAACACATTGGCCGGATGTGGATTATCTGGTGGTGGACATGCCACCGGGCACCGGTGATATCCAATTGAGTCTGGCGCAGCAATTTCCCGTCACGGCAGCTGTCGTGGTCACCACGCCTCAGGATCTTGCTTTAGCGGATGCCATCAAAGGTGTAGCCATGTTTGAGAAGGTCGCGGTTCCGGTCCTCGGAGTGGTAGAGAACATGAGCTACCATATCTGCAGTCAGTGTGGTCACCATGAGCCGATCTTTGGTCAAGGCGGCGCGGTGAAAATGGCAAATGACTATGGCTTGTCGCTGTTAGCTCAAGTTCCCCTTCACATCAGTATTCGAGAAGATATTGACGCTGGCGCACCTACTGTCGCCAGCAAGCCAGAAAGTGAACATGCTGACGTCTATCTCGCACTGGCAGAGAAAGTCGCGAGTCATCTGTTCTGGCATGGAGAGCGTGTGGCAGATCAAATATCCATCACCACAGTGAGTGAATAGCAAGTACATTACTGACAAGTTTCATATTGAGAGCGAGAATTGGTGCGCAATTCGTGTGCACAGTGATGAAACAATATGCATCTTGCTTTTATTTGAGATCTGAATCACACATTTAGATGGCGTGAGGGAGTTCAACTCCCTATAATCAGGCGGTTTATTTATCGCCAACTCTCCGGGTATTCATTTATGAGTGACAACAACCAATGTGTCATTATCGGTATTGCAGGCGCATCTGCATCCGGTAAAAGTCTGATCGCTAGTACTATTTATCAAGAACTAAAAGAAAAAGTTGGCGATCATCAGATCGGTGTTATCACGGAAGACCGCTATTATCGCGACCAAGGTCACCTCAGCATGGAAGAGCGTGTCAAAACCAACTACGACCATCCCCAAGCCTTGGACCATGATCTGCTGTGCAAGCACCTTCAAGACCTGATGGAAGGCAAAGCGGTTGAAGTCCCTCAATACAGCTACGCTGAACACACCCGCATGGAAGAGACCACCCCATTGACGCCTAAGAAGGTGATCATACTGGAAGGTATTCTTCTGCTGACTGACCCACGCCTTCGTGACCTGATGCATGCGAGCATCTTTATGGATACCCCACTGGACATCTGTCTGCTTCGTCGTGTGAAACGTGATGTGGCTGAGCGTGGCCGCACCATGGAATCAGTACTTCAGCAGTATCAGCAAACAGTTCGTCCAATGTTCATGCAATTTATCGAGCCATCAAAACAGTATGCGGACATCATCGTTCCGCGCGGTGGTAAGAACCGAATAGCGATTGATGTGCTCAAAGCACACATCGCCAAATTGCTGAAAGCATAAAAGAAAAGCCGGTTGAGACCGGCTTTTTTTATACCTGAAGTTGGTTAAAAATAAACAAAGGCCATTATTCGAAGGACCGTGCGATGAGATTAAGTGACAGACACATCAAAGAATATCTCGATGATGGCAAGATCGTCATTGAACCTAGACCTTCTGACGATGCTATCTCTGGTGTCACAGCAGATGTGACCTTAGACAACAAGTTTCGTGTCTTTAGTGAGCATGGCGCGCCGTTTATTGATTTATCCGGTCCAAGGGAAGAAGTCTCCGCACAGCTTGAAAAGGTGATGAGCGATGAAATCGAAATCGCGGAAGGCGAGGCATTCTTTCTTCATCCGGGGCAATTAGCACTGGCGGTAACTCATGAAGTCGTGACGTTGCCAGACGATATCGTGGGCTGGTTGGACGGACGCTCTTCCCTTGCGAGGCTTGGGTTGATGGTGCATGTCACAGCCCATCGCATAGATCCTGGTTGGCAAGGCAAGATTGTGCTGGAGTTCTACAACAGCGGACGGCTGCCTCTGGCACTTCGACCTGGTATGCCAATTGGTGCGCTAAGCTTTGAAACCATGACCAGCCCAGCGGAGCGCCCTTATCATAAACGGCAGAATGCTAAGTATAAAAATCAACAGGGTGCGGTGGCATCACGGATTGATGAGGACCAGAAATGACTGAAATTGCTGAACTTAGAGCAGAAATTTTTGTCCATTTTGGTTAACCTCAACCGCATCTCAAAAGGAAATGTGCATCATCATGAAAAAGCTTCTCTACATTCTACTCGGACTGGTGCTGTTGGTGGTCGTGGCCATTGGTGCGATCGTTGCATTCATCAACCCCAATGATTTCAAACCGTTGATCACTGACGAAGTGAAAAAAGCGACAGGACGTGAGCTGGTTATTGATGGCGATATCAGTTGGCGTTTCTGGCCTAGCTTAGGCCTGTCCGTTGAGCAACTGGCGTTCAAAAACCCCGAGGGCTTTGCCGAGCCTGACATGCTGAAACTGAAAAAAGCGGAGATGTCAGTAGCGGTCATGCCGCTGCTGTCAGATACGTTGGATATCGGTCTTGTCAGCTTGCATGGCACTCACGTGTTCATTCAGACCTTGCCAAATGGGGTGAGCAACCTAGATGGCCTGAGCGGCGAGCAAAGCGCAGAAACAACTCCGTCAGAGAGCAATACTCAGTCGGCCTCTGAGCCTGCACCCGCTGGTGAACCAGCAAAAGCGTGGACGATTTCCATCGGCGGTTTGGAGTTGCTGGATGCCAGCGCCACCGTGCGGGATGACAAAACGCATACCAGCAGTGAAATCAGCTCACTGAACCTGACTATCGGTAAGCTTGAAACCGGTATTTGGGTGCCAATCGAATTTGATGTGGTGGGCAAACAGAACGCTTTGGCTTTCTCCGCCAAGGGTGACGCTGAAGCCATGATCGACAAAGAGATCATGAAATCTCAGCTTCGCACTCTCACATTGGAAGCCAGCGCCAATGATGCGGCGACAAAACTGGAAAATTTCACGCTGAAAGCAGATCGCCTCGGTCTTGCGATTCCTATGGTGTTTGATTTTGCGGCCAAGGGTAATGCCAGCGACATGTCGTTTGACGCACAAGGTAAAACCACGGTGCAAGTCGACGAAGCGATTTCTCTGATCACCGCAAAAGCGCTGGAACTGAACACGACAGTAGCAGGCAAGTCATTGCCTCGTCCTGAAATGAAAATCAGTATGGGCGGTGACGTGGCCTTCGATAACAAGGCGCAGAAACTGTCTCTGGAAAATCTGAAAGCGGCAGTCGACGAACTGAATTTTGATGGTAAAGCGTCAGTTGCACTGGCAGATATTCCAGCCATTCGATTTGACGTTCACAGCCCGAAAATCAACCTGGATACTTTTCCTGGAGGCAAAGCGGCCGCAGCAGAAGATAAGCCAGTAGCATTGGGTGGCTCTCAAGGCGGCTCTGCTGAAAAGCCAGTGGAGAAGAAACCGCTTAGTGATGTTGAACCTGACCTCTCTGCTCTGAAAGGGTTGGATATTGCAGGTAAAATCGTTATTGATGACTTCGTTGCCAGCAATGTGGAAGTTACTGATGTGATTGTCAACTTTGCCGTGAATCGTGGCAAGGTTGATGTGAAACAGTTCGACGCCAAGCTATACGGTGGGACAATCAAGGTGGAAGGCAAGCTTGATGCGACCACTTCTCCTGCCCGTTATCAGGTGAAAAAAGACATCAAGAACGTCAATGTTCTCCCACTTCTTCAGGCGGCAGCAAATCAGGATATGTTAGCGGGTAAAGGTAGCATTGATGCAAACGTCAGTGGCGTTGGCCTGTCTGAAAAGCGCTTGCGTACAGGCATTACCGGCACGGTAGCGATTAACTTTGCGGACGGTGCCATCAACGGCATCAACATTCCTGAAATGATCCGTGAAGCGAAAGCAACGCTGAAAGGCCAGCGTGCAGAGTATGTGGAAGAAACCCGTAAGACAGACTTCAGCGCACTGACAGCGACATTCAACCTCGGCAAAGGTATCGCTTCTACCCGTAATATGAAGATGGAAGCGCCAGCGCTGCGCGTTCGTAGCGAAGGCCAAACCAATCTGGTGAAAGAAGACCTCGACTTTGAAGTGTTTGTCTCTGTGGTAGGCACCAGTAAAGGTCAGGGTGGTAAAGATATCGATGAACTCAAGGATGTCACGATTCCTGTGAAGATTGGCGGTACGTGGACAGCGCCTAGCTATAACCTCGATGTAAAAGCATTGCTGACCTCTAACAAAGTGCTGGAAGAAAAAGCGCGCAAAGAAGCGGAGCGCGGTTTGAAAAAGCTGTTGGGTGATAAAGCAGAGGACGACAAAGTGAAGGATGCGGCCAACAAGCTACTTCAAGGTTTGTTCAACTAACGCTGACGTTATATTGATAAGGCTCATGAATGCAGAAAGCCGCGTAATGCGGCTTTCTTTTTGTAAAGATCAACAGCCCCTAAGCACGAAGCTTTTTCTGACTCTTCTCGCGCTGAAGCATATCTTGTAATGCGCCGAGCAAGTCGACGGCAGACAAAATACCGACCAGCGTCTCCGTTTTATCCAGAACTGGCAGGGCACCGATATTGTGATCGAGTAGCTTCTGGTTCGCTTTGGAAAGGGTTTCGTAGGTGTGACAGGAAATCACATCTGTCACCATTACATCACCCACATTGAGGTCATCTGAAAGCAGATAAGGGTGTTCGATGTCAGGCGCTTCATCGGCCCAGTTGGGACGACGCAGTTGTCGGTCACTGATGATCCCAACCAATTCGTCGTTTTCTACGACAGGAAGGTGGCGAATGTCTTTGTCCCTCATGAGGAAATACGCTTCACGCACTCCCATGTTTGGGCTGATGGTCACCAGTTTACGTGTCATGTAATCGGAAACTTTTCCTGGCATCGTGTAGACCTCTCCTCATTGTTTGGATTGACTCCTTTAAACCTACAAAAAGTAAGGACGTAATGTTGGGAGGCATCGCCCAGAAATCCAGTAGGAACAGATCTGCGCCAACACAGTTATTCGTTTCAATTTGTGTATACCCAAACAACCTGAAGATACAGGATTCAGCGAGATTGACTGGCGTTGTGATTGCGGCGTTCCTTTGCAGGTGTAGTCATCTCCATCAAAAAGGAACAACAAAGAGCACGGCGTCAGTCAACTCGCCCAAAGGGAGGCCATCAATGCGCCCACTTCTTCGTTAAACTCCACGGAAATAGAATGACTATTCCTCGCGGAATTTACCTCGAATTGAACGCATTGATGACCTCTGAATTCAAGTATCTTCAGGTCGTTTGGGTATATTTGCTTCACCCAGTCAGAATGTGCGCTAGAATCAGCCACCTGAACAAGAAAAAGAAATGCCTTCAGCTTTAAAGGAAAACGAACGTTCATGGACTCTATTTCTCAGGCAGCCCTTGGTGCTGCAGTCGCCGGTTTAGTCGCCGGTAAGCGTTGCTCTCCAAAAGTGCTTCTTGCCGGCGCCGCACTCGGCACACTACCCGATCTGGACGTGGTGCTGGATTATGGCGACCCGATTTCCAATATGATTAAACACCGTGGGTTTAGTCATTCCCTGTTTGTTCTGTTCCCGTTTGCTGCCGTATTGGCGGTTTTCTGGCAGCGATTTTTCGCCAAAGAATGGCCGCTATGGCAACTCTGGGCCTTGTTTACTGCAGCGTTGGTGACGCATCCGATTCTGGATTCTTTTACGACTTATGGCACCCAACTGTTCTGGCCATTAGATACACCACCTGTGGCTATTTCCAGCATCTTTATTATTGACCCGCTGTACACCATTCCACTGCTTATTGCAGTGTTGGCCGCATTTATCTGGCGTAGCCGTGCTGCCAAACTCTGTGGCGTGGGGCTGGCGATTTCTACGCTTTATCTCGCCTGGTCGCTTGTAGCGATTGGCGTGGTTAAAGACCGAGTGGAAGAAAATGTGGCAGGCACGCACCTTGAAGAACAGCCCGTGTTTATTGGACCGACACCTTTCAACACCGTGCTTTGGCGCGTGGTGGTGTTGGATGATGATAAATACTGGGAAGGCCTGACATCTTTGCTGGATGAAGACCCAACCATCGATTGGATGCCAATGGTACGAGGCGATTGGGCATTCCCGAGCAAGCCGGAACTACTCACAAACTTTGAAAACTTCACCCGTGGCTTTGTGCGTTACGAGCAAGATGGTGATGCGTTAACCGCGACGGATTTGCGCCTTGGCATGGCCATGTACCATCCTTTCAGCTTTGTGGTGGCAGAGCAGGGTGAGAATCAGGTTTGGCAATTGGTGCCGCCAGTGCAATTGGATCCAGGCCCAGTGTTGCCGCGACAAATCCCTGCACTGTGGATGCGCCTGCTGGGCTGGCAAAGTATTGATGCCATGCTTTGCAATGAACATGATTGCTTCCGTGACGACTTGTCATCCAACTAACAGTAAGCCCAGCAATGCTGGGCTTTCTTCTATCTAGTGTCGCGGAAAGGGCTAATTACCAATCGATGCCTTTGCGTACCTTGATGCCAGAATCAAAAGCATGCTTCACATTGCGAACTTCAGAGACCGTATCTGCCATCTCAGTCAGTGTTCGGTGAGCAGCGCGGCCAGTAATAATGACGGACTGCTCGCTAGGGCGGTTTTCCAGCGCTTCTACCACTTCATCCAGATCGACGTAGCCATAGGTGACCATGTAGGTCATTTCGTCCAGCAGAACGACGTCGTAACTTGGGTCTGCCAACATGCGCTTACATTCCTGCCAGACTTCCTGAGCCGCTTGGGTGTCAGCGGCTTTATCTTGTGTGTCCCAGGTAAAGCCGGTTGCCATGACGTGGAATTCAACACCGCATTTTTCCAGCAGATTGCGCTCGCCACATTCCCAAGTGCCTTTTATGAATTGGGCCACACCGCATTTCTGACCGTGACCAGTCGCGCGAGTGATCATGCCGAACCCTGAAGTCGATTTCCCTTTGCCGTTTCCGGTAATCACCAACAGTAAACCTTTCTCAATCTGTGCAGCGGCAACGCGCTCGTCGACTTGTTCTTTGACTTTTTGTTGTCGGGCTTTGTAGCGCTCATCGCTCATTAGATTTTCTTCCTTTCAAAATAATTTGGCTGAAGCAGTATGGGTGGCCAGTAAGGTTGGATCACAACATACCAAAACCCACTTGTATTGGAAGAGTGTAAATCTGAGTAAATCGCTCTGGTATTGGCGTTCGTACAGAAATTGGTCAACTACAATCAGTCAGAATATACCCAAACAATCTTAAGATGCAGGATTCAGCGAGCATCTTCAGGTCGTTTGGGTATGAAACCACGAGGGATAAAAGATGAAAAAGTTAGGATGGCTGTTGGTGGCCCTGCCTTTTAGTGTAATGGCAGGGGAAGTGGTCGATTACAGTGCTAATGGTATGGCCTTAGAGGGTTACTACGCGCCTGCTGATGGCGACGTTAAAGGCTCAGTGATTTTAATCCATGACTGGGATGGACTGACTGGCTATGAGCAGAAGCGCGCCGATATGCTGTCTTCGATGGGCTACAACACCTTTGCGGTTGACCTATATGGCAAAGGCAACCGTCCTGTTGATACCAATGCCAAGAAAGCGGAAACAGGAAAGCTTTATAAAGATCGGGAGAAAATGCGAACCCTGATTCTGGCGGGTTTAAATAAAGCCCGGGAAATGGGTGTAGAAGATGTGGTAGTTGCAGGTTATTGCTTTGGAGGCGCGGCAACGCTAGAGCTTGCTCGCTCTGGCAAAGGCAGTGGTATCAATGGTTATGCCACTTTCCACGGTGGACTGGCGACACCAAGCGATCAGAGTTATGCCAAAGACACGGCACCGATTTTCATCTCCCACGGCGGTGCAGACAGTGCAATTCCAATGAGTGATGTGGCGGATCTCTCTGAAGAACTGGAAGCCGCGGGTATACCGTATCTGATTGAAGTCTATTCAGGTGCACCTCACGCTTTTACAGTGTTTGAGTCTCCTCGTTATCGTGAAGTGGCGGATAAGCGCTCTTGGGCGACCTTCACTGGCTTCCTGGAAGAAAATCTGTAGGGCCTCTCAAACACCGGTCTCAGTGGTTTTGCTCTCCGTTCCTTGATTCGTTACAGTGTTCGTAATGAATGGGGAACGGAGTGCCAATGTCTAATAACAAACCGAAAATTCTCGTTGTCTGTATGGGTAACATTTGTCGTTCGCCTACCGGAGAAGCAATACTCCGTGCCAAAGCCAAGGCACGCGGTTTGGATGTTGAAATCGATTCGGCAGGCACCATCGGTTATCACTCAGGCGCTAAGCCTGATGAAAGAGCAAGGAAAGCCGGAGAAGCCAGAGGCTATGATTTCACGGGCATATACTCGCGTCAGGTTGAAGATGATGACTTTGAAAAGTTCGACATGATTCTGGCTTCTGACAAAGCGAACCTTGCTGACCTGCTGGACCGTTGCCCAGATCATCTTCGTGACAGAGTTTCTTTGTTTTTGAGCCATGGCAACTCATCGCTGGCTGAAATTCCAGACCCATACTATGGCGGCTCAAAAGGCTTTGAGCTGGTGTTGGATCTCATCGAAGAAGCCAGCGACAGTGTGCTGGATGAAGTGATGGCGAAATAAACCTCTGAGTCTTGCTGAAGCCCGCTGACAGCGGGCTTTTTCGTCTTTAACGGAACAATGTTCGCAGCAACCAGCAAATTCCCACCTTAGTGCTTGTTTAAACTTGATCGCTCTTATAAATTTAAGATCTATAGCTGATAGCTTTTTGTGAGGTAAGGGATTGAAACTTCAGCAGCTTAAATATCTAAAAGCGATAAAGGACAACAATTTAAACGTGTCCGCGGCCTCCCAGTCACTTTTTACGACCCAGCCAGGTGTAAGTAAACAGGTTGGATTACTGGAAAAAGAGCTGGGTGTGAGGATTTTTGAACGTCGTGGTAAGAACCTCAGCGGTATTACCCCGATCGGTGAACGAATCCTTGAGCAGGTTGAACGCATGCTGGCGCTGGAGCAAAAAATCAAAGCGTTGGCAAACGAGCATCTGGATCCGAGTGTAGGTACGCTGAATATCTACACCACGCATACCATTGCACGTTATCTGCTGCCAAACAGCGTGTCCTACTTCACCAAGAAATACCCGAACATCAATTTCCACTTGCATCCAACACTGCCGTTGCAAACCAAAGGCGTGATAAGCAAAGGGCATTCTGACTTTTCCATCGTGGCCCACGATATTGGTGCAGACAACGATTTAATCCAGCTGCCTGCGTACCTCTGGACGATGGGATTGGTGGTGCCGGAAGATCATCCTCTGGCGGATGTCCGCAAGCCAACGCTCAAGCAATTATCTGAATACCCGATTCTGAGTTACGAGCCGGGTTCAACGGGTCGTCAGGTTCAGGATGAGGCCTTCAGACGCGCGGGTATCAATCCAAACTACTTTATGACGGTGATGGATGCTGACGTGATCAAACGTTATGTCCAGCTTGGTTTTGGTATCGGCATTATCTCTACCTTGGCAGCACGCGACATTGAAAACACAGGCCTGACTTATATTAACCTCGATCACTTGTTTGAGCCGTGTAACGCTTGGATTTGCTTTTCGAAAGATATCCTGCTGCAAAATTACATGTACGACTTCCTGATGTCGTTTTCGCCTCATCTGACCAAAACGCTGATGGAAAGTGTGTTGATGCAAAACAGCAGCGAGAAAGTCGACAAGCTGTTCGAAGGGCTTGAGCTCCCCGTTTACTAACCTGAAAGAAAAGTGAAGAACGCCAGCGAATATGCTGGCGTTTTTACGTTCAATTGTCGGAGGTCTTCCCACTTTCCGGCGGTGGTGTCCGAATGACTCTGCCCTGATTGTTATTGAGTTCCGGATGATCCACTAACAGGTGCTTGCGGATTGCAGGAGGCTCAGGTTCATTTTCCGGGTGGTTCTGATGGAAGATTGGGGTTTTCGGCCGATAGACATGGTGCGGCCTACCATCTTCCAGCACACTGTCGGGAATGCGTTTACCAATGATGATTTCTATCGCTGTCATGGCATCATCCGTAGGGAGCGTCACGGTTTCTGATTCTTCAACCACCACTTCCTCGGCAGCGTGCAGAGCAAGTGGTGAAATCGCGACAACCGCACCGATCAAAAGGAACGTCGCCAGTTTCTTCATTGTTTGGGCTTCAATGTCTGACATATTTCCTCCTAAGCGGGCGTGCCGTCATTTCTGTCACGTGCAGCAACGAATCCATAGAAGATGTAGCCGAACATGGTGAGGATAGAGCCCCAGAACACGGCAGATTGACCACAGGCATACACGCCGTAAATGCTGTAAATCACGGCGAATGTCCCGATCGTTGCTGCCGTTTTATACTCTTTCTGGCTGACATTCTGCTTGCGGAGAATGACTTCGAGACCAGTCAGCGACAGTATGTATGGGACCATATTGATGAATACCGCTAGGTTAAGCAGCACATTGAACTGTTTGACCAAGTTTGGCGAAATCGTCATCACAGCCAGCAACAACTCGAGACCCAGCATGATCAACATGCCTTTGATGGGCGCATTGTTTTTATTCACTTCACCAAACACTTTCGGGAACAGACGAATGTCCGCAGCGGCTTTAGATACCTGTGCATTGGTAAACTGCCAACCAAGTAAGGAACCGATACAGGCAATCACGGCCAGTGCGGTGATAATACTGCCCACAGTTTCGTTAAACATGTAGGTATAAACCAACCCGAAAGGCGCATCGGATTTGGCAAGTTCGGCATTCGGGATAATCCCCTGAATCACGGACGTCGATGTGATGTAAACGATGGCGGTGAAGCTGGTGGCGAGCATACAGGCCAAAGGAACATTCTTTTCGGGGTTTTCTACGGCCCCCGAGTTGGCTCCGGCTGACTCTATCCCCAAAAAAGCCCAGAGGGTTAATGCTATGCCTGATGACACCGCGGTGATGGTCGTGTCCTGATGGGGATTCCACGCTTCGGCGAAAACATCAGGCTTGAACCAGAACCAACCGGCAACGGATAAGCCAACCACGGGAATGATGATGCCCCAGACCGTAATGGCTGAGATTTGCCCGGTGATTTTTGGCCCCCAGAAGTTGGCTACCATGGTGACAACCAAAATGGCGACCACAGCAATAAAGGTGTGAATTGGGGTGGTTTTAATCCAAGGGAAGAAGGGCACCAAATAACCAGCCGCAGACACGGCAATCGCCACCGCACTGATCACCAGACAGACATAATAGGTATACGAAGCAATAAAAAACGATGATTTCCCGTGTGCTTCGTTGGCATAGGCCGACATGCCGCCGTCTTTGTTACAGTACATACCGCACTTGGCGAAGGCATAGGCAATACACATTGCGCCTAATGCTGTCACAACCCATGAAAGCAGCGAAATTGCCCCGGTTTGAGCCAAGCTTGCTGGCAGCATGATGATGCCAGAGCCCATCATGTTTACAGTCACTATGGTGGTTAATCCCACCAGTCCCATTTTATTTTGTTCTGACGCCATACTGATTCTCCACTGCATTATTTGGGCAAGAAATGCAGGTTTTCAGCCTTGCTGCATACACGTTCGATTGACGATCTCCCGCCGCTGCATCGAAACAAGTGAAAAGGCTTTGCCTGTCGAATTGAAAGTAGAAGTGGAGAGGTGAGGTGTTTGGTTCTTTTACAAGACAAAAGCACAGTTCGTCCTAATGAAACTCATTACACACATTTCTGTAAGCCAATAAAAATAGGGGATTGATGATACGCTCTGTCGGCAATGCATCAACTTTCACTTTGGTTTTTTCTTCAAATTTGTCTTTTTTGCGACTTTGTCAGCCATAGGGCTCTTCTATGGTGAATGAGACTCAAACAAAACACTTCTCCTCATTCAGTGTCGGAGCTGGCTATGAAAACCTACGGAAAGAAATTTAATGTTCTGATTTTGGAAGAAGCCCATAAAGAAGGTGTAGTGGGTAATGCGATTGAAAGGCTGATTGCAGAGCTGGAAAGCAGCGGTGCAAGAGTCATGGTGGCGACAAGCTTTGATGATTGTTATTCGGTGATTTTTTCGAATACTGCGCTTGATTGTCTGATGCTCACATCAGCCATGAGTGGTTCCCAAAGCGAAGAAAATGAGCGATTTTATGTGCTGATAGAAAAGCTCAACCGTCGTCAGCAAAATGTTCCTGTGTTCCTGCTGGCTGAGCGTAAGAAAATCACCCTTCACGTTACTCGTGAAATGATGGAAAAAGTCGATGAGTTCGCCTGGATTCTGGAAGACACGCCAGATTTCATCGCAGGCCGCGCCGTCGCCGCAATGAACCGCTACCGTAAGCAGCTACTGCCTCCACTCATGTCCGCATTGATGAGGTATGACGATATTCATGAGTATTCATGGGCAGCACCGGGCCACCAAGGTGGGGTAGGCTTTACTAAGACCCCAGCCGGGCAGCGCTTTTACAACTACTACGGTGAGGGACTGTTCCGCACCGACATGGGGATCGAACGTGGCAGCTTAGGTTCATTACTCGACCACACAGGCTACTTTGGTGACAGTGAGCGCTATGCAGCCAAGGTCTTTGGCGCTGACCAATCTTACTCGCTGGTGACGGGTACATCAGGCTCCAACCGCACCATTATGTCCGCCTGTATGAACGAGAATGATCTGGTGATTTGCGACCGCAACTGTCACAAGTCGATAGAGCAGGGACTGATGCTCTCTGGCGCGCGGCCTGTTTACCTGCTGCCAACACGCAACCGCTACGGCATTATCGGCCCTATCTATCCTGACCAGCTCTCCAAGCAGGTTCTCGACCAGCGTGCCAAAGATTACTCACTCACCAAAGATTACGCCGACCAACGTGCTGTTTATGCTGTGCTGACAAACTGTACCTATGACGGTCTTTGCTACAACGCTGAAAGGGCACAGGACATTCTGGCCGAGAGCAGTGACCGTATTCATTTCGATGAAGCTTGGTACGGTTATGCACGCTTTAACCCGATTTATGACAAACACTACGCGATGCGCGGCGAGCCAACCGAAGATCCGGATGCACCAACCGTGTTTGCGACTCACTCTACCCACAAACTGCTGAATGCCTTGTCCCAAGCGTCTTGGCTGCATGTGAGAAACGGTAAAGGCGCCATCAGCTTTGAACGCTTCAATCAGGCGTACATGATGCACGCGACCACTTCTCCGCTGTATGCGATTTGTGCATCGAACGATATTGCCGTATCGCAGATGGCGGGTAATCGTGGCCATTCGTTGACGCTGGAAGTGATTCGAGAAGCAGTGGATTTCCGTCAGGCGATGGGGCGGCTGAATCGTGAATACACAGAAAATGGCGATTGGTTCTTCACGCCGTGGAATGCGGACACTGTCAAAGACCCACAAACCGGGGAAACGTACGCCTTCGAAGATGCGCCTGCAGACTTGCTATGCGAGAGTCAGGATGCCTGGGTGATGCATCCTGGCGATAACTGGCATGGTTTCAAAGACATGCCTGCAGACTGGTGTATGCTCGATCCAATCAAGGTCAGTATTCTCGCGCCGGGTATGGGAGATGATGGCAAACTGCTTGATAAAGGTGTGCCAGCTGCACTGGTTACACTCTACCTCGGACGCTTCGGTATAGTGCCGACCCGTACCACTGATTTTCAGGTGATGTTCCTCTTCTCAATGGGTATCACCAAAGGTAAGTGGGCGACACTGGTCAATACGCTGATGGGCTTCAAGCGTCACTACGACAATAACACTCCGCTGGTGGATTCACTGCCTGACTTGGCATCAGATTTCCCCGATGTCTATGGCGACATGGGGCTTAAGGATTTGGGCGATAAGATTTTCAGTTACCTGAAGCAGCATAATCCGGGTGAAGTATTGAACGCGGCTTATGAAACCTTGCCAGAAGCCGTGATGACACCACGCGCCGCCTATCAGGCTATCGTGGCTGATAACGTTGAAATGGTACCTTCGCATCAACTCGTTGGGCGTGTTGCCGCCAATGCGGTTATCCCATATCCACCGGGCATTCCGATGTTAATGTCCGGAGAGAGCTTCGGTGACGAGAACAGTCCGCAAATCAAGTACCTCAAGAGCCTAGAAGTGTGGGATGAAGAATTCCCGGGCTTTGAAAAAGAAACCGAAGGGACAGAGATGCATGATGGTATCTATCATGTGATGTGTGTGAAATCGGTTTAAACGCCAAAGAAAAGGGGAAGCCAATGGCTTCCCCTTACTCGTTGAGTTCCAACAGGTTTACTTAACGACGGTGAATTGTCCCATCATTCCCATATCCTCATGCTCCAGAATATGGCAGTGGTACATGTATGGCCATTGTTCGGGAGCCTCATATTCGAACTTCAGCAGAATTTCGGCCTCACCATTTGGATAGATGGTGTCTTTCCAACCTTGGTCTTCTGGCGCTGGCGGGTTTCCGTTCATCGACAAGATCAAAAAAGACGTGCCGTGCATGTGGAATGGATGCCTACCTGAATTGATTGTCCACTTTTCCAGCTGCCCTAACTTGGATTCATGGTTAATGACTTTCATATCCATTTTCTGACCGTTGATGGACATATCATCCAGCTCAAAAATACGCTCTACCTCTACGTCTTTTTCAAGGTAAGGGGTAATGGTATTGAGTTGTTTGGGTAACGCAGATGCTAGTGCCTCGAGCGAGCTATCAACCCGGAGTTCAAGAACAGATTGGCTTTCTGAAAAAGTAATGAGGGCAGCGTTAAATCCGTTGTAGTTCTGCGGTAGCAGCCTTGCCAGTAACCTCTGGTTTTCGACGGCTGACATATCAACGACGATGTCATTCCGTTCTCCAGGTGCCATTTTCAAAGATGTTATTTCTACCGGGGAGGCCAGCAAGCCGCCTTCTGTCGCTATTTTATAGAAAGGTTGGTCGCCTTCCAGATAGAACTCATACGAGCGGGCGTTGGAGCCGTTGAGTAAACGCAATCTGACAAAAGATTGAGGTACCATCGTGTAGGGATTGATGGTGCCATTGACCACAAGCGTGCCTTCTCTCAAATCCTCCGGCATGTCGTTAGCCGGGTATGGCGTCATCTTTCCATTAACGAAGTTTCTGTCCTGAATGACCAAAGGTATGTCATCAACGCCGTAGGTGTTTGGTAGCCCCAAAGACAGTGAATGCTCATCCTCGATGAGATAAAAACCCGCCAGTCCAGAATGAACCTGCTTGGCAGTGGAGCCTTTAAGGTGTGGGTGATACCAGTTAGTGGAAGCCTGCTGTGAGACAGGAATGGTTACGTTCCATGTATCTCCGGGCAGGATTTTGTTTTGTGGACCGCCGTCAATCTTTCCTACAACGTGTAAGCCATGACCATGAATATTAGTCGGTTCATCAAGATGATTGGTAAACGCAATGTCTGTACTTTCGCCGTTGTACATTTTTATTGTTGGACCCAGATAGCCACCATTGTAGCCACTGGTTTTACTCTTAACCCCGGGATAAAACTCGTGCTCGCCATCTTTGATATCGATGACTATCGGGCCATTTTGAGTTCGGCTGTCAATGAGTGTAGGAATACTCAAGGGTGTTACTGCTGCTGCAGCTGGTGGAGAAGCGCGCAGAGCAGTGCTGGCAACAATAGCAGCAAAAATCAGTGCGGAGACCAATAGCATGACTATGGCCACGCGTCGGCTGGCAAAACCTTTCTGGCGCTTATATGCACCTTTTATTTGTCTGAAACAGGTCATCCTTTTCCCTAAATAACTTAAATATGTTTTGGTGGCGGATTATTTAATATCAGACTGTATTGGTCCATTTAGAGCCTAGCTCAAAAGTGATACAAACAAGAAAAAGACTACGTGTTGTCCAGATTCCACCGTCTTTAGGTATAAGAAGTTGTAGAGAATAGAAAAAAGGCCAGAGCAAAAAGCGTCTGGCCTTTGGTTATTTATGGGGGAAGTTAAGCTTAGTGGCAGGCGATATGGATAAAAATCTGCGCACCGACTAAAAGGAAGTCGTCATCCACGTAGTAAGGGTTTGAGTGCAGGTAATTACAGATGCCTGCCTCTTTGTTACCGCTACCGAGGAAGAACATCGCGCCTTTGCGATCTTCTGCTGCATTCACCATCAGGCTGAAATCTTCAGAACCTGTCATTGGATTGCCATTTGGATCCAGACGGTCAGCAGGCACGATAGCGCGCGCCGCATCCACCACGCGCTGGTAAGCGTCTGGGTGGTTGATGACTGCTGGGTAGCCTTCGCAAACCATCGTGGTTTTGAAGCCACGGATTTCACTTTCTTTTACGAAAGTTTCAAAGCTGTCTTTCAGGATCTGATCAGTTTCAGCGTCCATTGCGCGGATGGTGCCGCGAGCCTGTGCGTAGTCAGGCACAGCGTTAGGAATGCTGCCGCCGTTGAACATACCACAACCGAATACAGCAGGGCTGAACGGGTTAGTGCGCTTGGCGACGATGTAGTCCATGTCCATGATGATACGGCTGGCTTCGCGAATCGCATCCAGACCTTTCTGTGGGGTTGAACCGTGAGCAGAAACGCCATGAACGTCCAAAGTCCACGCAGAGCCATAAGAAGACATGATGCCGTTGTTGATTTTCACGAAGCCGTATTCCAGAGCCGCGTCATTGTGCAGTGCATACACTTCCGCGACGCCTTCCATACAACCCAGCTCAACCATTTTGCTTGCGCCCGGTACACGCATGTCTTCTTCTGCCATTTGGAAGATGAAGCGCACGTTGTGTTTCAGCTCAGCTTGGTTTTCGGCCAGGTATTTCGCTGTGGTCAGGATGATCGCCATATGGGTATCGTGACCACAGTTGTGTGAGCGGCCTTCATGCGTCGAACGGTATTCGTTGTCTGTCATGTCGTCCATTTCCAGTGCGTCCATGTCCGCACGGAAGCCAACGCGTTTCCACTCAGGGTTTACGGTCAGATCAGCGATGAAGCCAGTGAAACCTTCGTAAGTGGTCAGGCTGTAACCCATCTCAGTCATCAGCGCCTGGCAGTAAGCCGTGGTTTTGAACTCCTCACCGGAGATCTCAGGGATCTGATGAAGGTCACGACGTGTGTTGATGCTGAACTCATGCAGGCCAAGCAGCTTGCTGTCCAGATTGAAGTTTGAGTACTTAGCCGACATTTAGATAATCCCTTTCATTTGGAAGCCGATTTGTGCAATTACAGACGCGCCGAAGAAACAGCTGGTCGCTACAATCAGGAAGATAACGATAACTTTCCAAGACATCTTTTTCAGCTCTTCCATCTGTCCGCCAACAGACAGACCTGCAAATGCCAGTAGCGGCACACACACAGACAGGAACTGGATCTTACCCACTGATTCCAGGAAGTAAGTGCGAACCGGCGTCTCAGGCAGACAAATCAGAATACCGATAATGGTCGCGTAGGCGAACGTTGGAAGTGAAGAAGGAATGAACTTCTTCGCAACCAGAGAGAGGAACACAATCACAGACATGGCAATGAAGCTGTGGACCATCTCAGTCGGCGCAGTGCCGTTGGTCAGAAATTGGGTAAAGCCAGCCAGTACAATCGCAAGCGAGACCAGCTTCATGTCATTCATAATCACTTTCATGGCTTATTTACCTTTATTACAAATTTTGTACATCAGCTCAGCCAATGGAAGGCCAAGGAAAGTCAGCGACAGTGCGCCCAGAACAGATGACAGCAGGTTAGATGCCGCAGCAATACTCAGCACTTGTTGTGCCAGCGCTGGCTCGAGACCTGATACCAGTGCGCCTGATGCAGCGCTCAGCATTGAGCCAGAACCTACGCCTGAACCTGCAGCCAGTGCCAGTGGGTGAAGACCCGTCAGCGGCGCGATACTGCCCAGTACAGAGAACCACAGGGTGCCGATAACAGAACCACACAGATAGATAGCCAGTACACCAACGTACTCTGGGCTGCCTGTGCCGAATTTACCCTGGATAACTGCGATAGAAGGCTCACGGCTGATCGATGAACATGCACCGATTGCTTTGCGGTCGAACTTGAATTTCACGGCCAAAGGAATGGCAATCAGGATTGGAAGCAGGTTACCCAGCTCTTGGAACAGCAGTGGAACACCCGCATCGATGATCATGTCCAGGTTAGGGATAATCATGCCCGCGTATTGGGTCCCCAGCACCAGCAGGCAGTAACCCACCATCTTGCCGCAGAAACCTTCTTCTTTCTCAGTGAAGACTTTGCCCCACGCTTTGATCTTGGACTTGGTCCAGTTTACTGACAGTGCCATACCGAACATCACGGCAAACAGCATTGGCAGGATAGAAATAGTGGCAAACCCCAGATCAATCTTCTTGGTACCGATAACAAACTGGGATAGGAAAATCAGTGCGGATACCGCGATGACACTGGTCATGATGACGCGTGCCTGACCGCTTTTGTTTTCTTCTGTGCTCATAGTTATTCAACAGTAAAAGTGGAAATCGACGCTGATTATAGGGAGGGATGAAAAGCGAAACGTGAACAAGATCAACGGTCGGTATCGGGATCTAGATGAAAACTAAATATGATATTCCCTTACGGAATTAGTGGTTATAGGTCGGTAAAATGCGCTTAGGTTTGGTGCTTAAACTGTTGGTTTTCAGTGTCATTCGGTAACCGGATTAACCGTCCGGCTCAGCTTGGATAACAAGAGTGGCAAGCCCTAGAAAAAAGAAAACCCGGCGCGAGGGCCGGGTTTGAGTTCGTCAATATTGATTACAACAAAGGCGCACAGTTACAGTTGCCGTTTGAGGCACTTTGCTTGCTTTCTTTCTGAGGCTGATACCATTCCTCAAGGCCATCTTGCAGTTGCTTAGCGGCTTGAGCAGGGCTCATTTGGCCTGTCATCACACCCACACTGGTTTCCCAAATTTCAAGTTCGAAGTTTGGCTCTCCACGGGACAGAACCTGTGCCGAGTTACGGATGGTCGAATCACACTGGTCGCGCCAGGAGATCATCTCCTGAGCAATCGGGTCTTTCACATCAAAGAAGTGGTTAGACAGCGAGAAGAAGCCAGAGATTTCGTTGGTCAGAAGCTCTGCGAACTCTGCGGTGGTCATCCATTTCAGGAAGGTCTCAGCCGCTTCTGGGTTCTTAGACTTTGAGTAGATGCCCATACCAAGGTCTGTGTGGTCGCTGAAATAACAAGCATCGCCGCGTTTCTCAACTGGTGGCGGGAACACGCCCATGTTGACTTTTCCACGGAAAGTGCCGATATCCCAAGAACCTGCTGGGTATACCGCCGCTTTGCCATCAGCAAACATTTTGATCGCGTCGTTATAGCCGCGCTTATCAAAGTCATCGCCCATGTAGCTTGCCCATTTCCCGAGCTCGCGGAAGGTATCGCGGTAAGGTTTGCTGTCAACGCGCTCTTTACCCGTCAGCAGACCGTCACGGCCATCTTCACCTTTCCAGTAGGTTGGACCAATGTTCTGGAAGCCCATCGTTGCAGCTTCCCATTTGTCCTTGGTGCCCATTGCCAGTGGCAGGTAACCCGCACGCTTGGCTTTTTCCAGCGCCCAGTAGAAATCAGCTTTAGTCACTGGTTCATTCACGCCGACTTCTTTAAAGATGTCTTTGTTGTAAAAGAAACCATGAATAACAGATGCCATTGGCAAACAGAACGTCTGTGCGCCAGAGTCCGTCTGCCAAGGTGCCAGAGCGAAACTCGGGAAGTTCTCCATGCCTTCCATTTCAGTCACTTCTTTCAAAAGACCGCGCTCGAAAAGACCCAGAGAGCCATCAAAAGGGCGGCAGGCAATCAGGTCACCTGCGGATTCACTTTTAAAGCGGGCTTCCATGTCACCGTTCCATTTAGAGGCATCCAGATCTGGTGGTGAGCGGTATTCCACTTTGATGTTCGGGTAGTGTTTGTTGAACGCTGGGATGATTTTTTCGTTCCACACTGCGTCATCACTACGCCATGAATCAATCACCAGCGTGGTTTGTGTATTCGCCAACGTTGAAGCGGCAAAGGTGAGTGCTGCGATAGGCAGCAGGGCTAATTTCTTCATTCTCTGCTCCTTAAACGCGGAAGTTTGCAATCAGGTTTTGCTGGTCTTGTGCCAGGTCTGCCAGAGCTTCACTGCTCGAAGCTGATGCGCGTGCATCTTTCTCTGCTTCGTAGGCGACGTGCGCGATACCGTTGATGTGTTCTGCGACATCATGGCTCACCTTGATCTGCTCTTCGGTGGCTTGAGCAACATGCACTGCCATCTCATGGATAGACTTCATGCGTGACACGATGTCTTGCAGGGTTTCATCCGTCAGGCGCGTCTGGGTCAGACACTCTTCCATTTGCTTCTGACTGCTGCTCATGGTTTCCGCCATACGTGACGCATTACCTTGCAGGTTGTTGATCATCAGCTGGATTTCTTCCGTCGACTGCTGGGTGCGAGTCGCGAGAGCGCGCACTTCGTCTGCAACCACCGCAAAACCACGGCCATGAGAGCCTGCACGTGCTGCTTCAATCGCTGCGTTGAGTGCCAGCAGGTTGGTTTGTTCTGCGATGTCTTGAATCACGTGCAGGATTGAGCCGATGTTGTTGGAGTACTGGTTCAGCTGTTGGGTGTTGTTCACGGCTTCTTCAATGTTGCCAGAGAGCTGTTCAGTCAGCTGACGGCTGCGGGAGACCTGTGAACGACCACTGTTCGCCGCATCGTTAGTGCTTTCTACTTCTGATACGGTCAGCTCAGTAGAGCGGGAGATTTCCTTGGCGCTCACTTCCATCTCAGAAATCGCCGCAGCGACTTGGTCGGTACGGGATTTCTGGTCTTCCACGCGTGACATGGCACTTTCGCTAACGTTCGCCGCGCGACTTGCTTCATCCAGTAGGTGCTGTGCGCCATCGCCGAATTTTGCCAGCGTTTGTGACATGGTGTTCGCCAGTTCATCTATTGAGCGGCTCAGCTCACCGAACTCATCCTGTGCGTTGTAATTTGCACGGGTGCGCATGTCGCCGTCGGTCATTTTGTCCAGCACGTTTCGGATGAGTGCCAGTGGTTTCTGAATACTACGCGTGGTGCTGACACCAACCCAAAGACTGACAACTGCGGCAATAGAGGTCATCAGGAATACATAGAAAAACGCTTCGCTCACCGCGGATTCTGCATCTTCACGACTGCTGGTCGCCAGTTGCTGTGCATACTGAGCGTAACCTTCAAGCTGGCCTTGAATATCATCCATCAAACGGTTTGTGCGTTGGTTCTCTTGCTGGAGACGCGCGTTGATTTGTTGTTGTTGGCTCAAGACATCAATCAGACCCTTGTCTCCCAATGTTAGGGATTCAACTTTCTTCAGATTGCGTGAGTAACGGGCTTTAACATCATCTTCTACGTTAATCAGCTCAAGGCGTTTGAACGCGATTTCGATGTCCTTTGCCATGGTGGCACGAAGCTTATCAAGGTTGGTGTCTTGATCAGCTCGGCGCAGCATTTTCAGGTCACGGGCAATACCGCTGGTAATGAGTTCTGCGCGGTTGTGCAGTGAGCGCTTCACAGAAGCTTTTTGCAAAAGAAGGTTAGCAGCCCACTGGTAGGTATCCTCTAAACGCAGGAATTTAAGATCCAACGCTTCTCGCTCAGCGATCAGCTGGTTGGATTGCTTCTGCAGTTCAATCAGTACTTTTGCTTGCTCAAAGTAGCCATTTGACGCCTGAGCGATCGCATTTAGTTGCTGACGTTCAGCGTCGGTTGGGCGGCCCTGTTGAGCAGTATTGAGCGTGTCGAAGAAGCGGCGTTTTTGCTCTTCGAACGTTTGGTCAATCTGACTCGCTTCAGATGGGTCGTTATGAAACGTTCTGACCAACAGATTGGTGTGCATCAACTGAGTGATCAGGTTTCCGGATGCGACCACCATTGGAGTGGATTGGTCGGTGATTTGTTCAACTTTGCCCTGTAGGGTCTTGGCGTTGAACAGGCTAACGCTGCTAAGTAATGCCATTAATACGAACATTAAGACAAAACCTGCAACTGTTCTCTGTACGACGGACAACTTCATTGTTCTCTCACTCTACGACAGTCTGGCGATGGGGATTCAAACACTGCGCGGCATAGCACGGCAGCCTTGAGTCACAACGGCTTCCAAATTTTCGCCTCTAAATAAAGGCTTAGGAGAAACCAAAAAAAGGCCGAGGATTGTGACATCAAACATTCATATCGGCACACCGTACGTTGTTCTTTAATGAAAAAATGCTATCTGACGCACAAATAATTCGCGGATTAAAATAAATACTGAACAAGTGTATCGAAAGTGATTCTTGTGTGTATGGATTACTGGCCGTTTAGTCTGGAGGTGTATGGGTTTGCGGTGACGAGTGACAGGCACAAAAAAAGCCCCTTGTACGGGGCTTTTTAATAAGAAAGGGGGTTAATGTGTTACCACTTTTTCTTAGGCGCAAACAGTTCGTCCAACTCGTCGCCTTCTTTTTCTTTTGGTTGTTGGGCAGCAGTGGTTTTATTCAGCGCGGAATTGACATCTTCCAGCATGGCGGAGAGGCTTTCTTTCGCTGATTGACAGTAAGGGTCATTCTTAGCGCTCACCACATCCAACGCCTTTTTCAGCAACTGTTGGGCTGTACCCATCTGGCCTTTGATCTTCGCATCGTTTACACGTTTCAACACATTCTCGATGTTGATCTTCATTTGCATCTGCTCGAGGCGCGAGTTCTCTGCCACGAACGCTTGTGTTTGCATGCGACCTTTGGTGTGCTCAGCTTTGATGACTGCGCGCAGACGTTTGACCAATTTCAGCATTGAAATGGCTTCGCGATCGCTGTCTGGTACACGGAAAGAAGTAGACTCTTTGTTTTGATAAGCCTGTTTGATTTGGTTAATTTGCTGCTGCACATCTGCGATGCGTTGAGGTAGGGAACGATCGCTCTTGTCTATCTCATGCATGGTTTTAAGGGCGTCGAGAATTTTCTGGTTTAAACAAACCAGCAGGGTTCCGCTATAAGGCAGGTTATGTGCGTTACCGATCAGCTCTTCAGTGGCATCAATAACTGCAATATATTTAGCCATTTCTTGGCGCTTTGATGACTCTACGCGCTGGCGCTGTTGGGCCATGATGTTGTAGCCAACAATAAGACCAAGCAAAATGACGCAGAGGCCAACAATTAAGGCGATATTCATAAGTGAGCGTCGATAATCCCAGTTAAAACGATGACTGCCTAAGATACACGATCTGCAGATAGGGTCATAGTTTGTTAGTACTATTTTCGATCTTAGCTAAATTCTGACGTAGCGTAACCCTTTTCTCCAACTTACTGCGTTTGAACGCACGTTTATTCACAGCGCTATCATTAAGTTATTTCCCACATTCCTTGTTTATAAAGCCTGACCGGACAAGGTATTTTGGGCGCTGTATAAAGGTTACGTGCTATAAGGCTACGCCTCCGCTAATTTTAGCGCTATAACAGCATTAGTCCCATTTATTGCTTGCTGCAACATTATGAAATTACAACAACTAAAATATATCGTCGAAGTGGTTAACCACGACCTCAATGTTTCTTCTACCGCAGAAAGCCTCTATACCTCCCAACCCGGCATCAGCAAGCAAATTCGTTCGCTAGAGGATGAACTGGGTGTGCAGATTTTTGGTCGCAGTGGGAAACACCTGACCAAATTGACGCCAGCAGGCAGCCAGATTGTCGAGATTGCGCGGGATATACTCTCCCGCGTCGACAGCATTAAATCGGTGGCGCAGGAATACACCAATCCAGAGCGTGGCCAACTGAACATTGCAACAACCCATACACAGGCAAGATATGCCTTGCCCGACGTGATTTCACGATTCGTGAAGCGTTATCCGAAAGTGTCCCTACACATGCATCAAGGCGCGCCGAGTCAAATTGCGGATTTTGTTTTAAAAGGTGCGTCTGACTTTGCCATTGCGACGGAAGCATCACATCTTTATGAAGATCTATTGATGCTGCCTTGTTATCACTGGACGCGTTCTTTGATCGTTCGGAAAGATCACCCACTGGCGCAGCGATCTTCTATATCTATTTACGATATTGCTCAGTACCCGCTGGTGACTTATGTGTTTGGTTTTACCGGGCGCTCTAGTTTGGATACAGCGTTCAACAAAGCCAAACTCAAGCCGAATATTGTGTTTACCGCCACCGATGCGGATGTGATTAAAACCTATGTGCGTTTGGGGGTCGGTATTGGTGTGATGGCTCGAATGGCCTATGACAATGAATTAGATAGGGATTTGGTGGCGATAGATGCCAGCCATATTTTTGATGCCAGCACGACACGTATTGGGTTTAGAAGGGGGACTGTCCTTCGCAGCTATATGTATGACTTTATCGAGAGTTTCGCACCACACCTGACACGGGAAACGATTGAAAAAGTGATGCAGATGAAAGACCCCAACGAGGTCGAGCGGTTCTTCGACCAGTTTGACCTCCCTGTGCGTTAGCCAGCTCTGCATCTTCAGCTTGTTTGGGTATATACTTCGCCTGTTTTTCCGGTGATCCCGCATTGCGGGTGGAGTACTTTCTTGTCAGTACCCTTCGATGTTCTCTCTGAACGCTTTACTCAATTAGATACTTTACTGTCTGCGCACAAGGCGTTTTGGCAGGGCGTCCCCTTTGATTGTCTCGACTTGCCGTGGCGTGAGAGCCACCCAGAACTTTGCGAATGGTTGGATGCACAATCTCTCGATGAACTGGAAAACTGGAAAGCAGACCCTGCAGCGTTGTCCAAGGTACTCAGCAAATGGCTTCCTGATGCAGAAGCGCTGGTTGGTTTATCGGCAACAACGCCTCAAAATTCTAGTGGTGTTCCTTGTGACGCCCATTGGTCGACTGGCGTTCCCGGCCGTAAATGGTCACAAATCAGCACGTTTACCTCGGCTGTACATGGTGGAGAGGGGGAGCGTTGGCTGGAATGGTGCGCGGGGAAAGGATATCTCGGGCGTATTCTCGCGGTGACGAAAAATGCCAATGTTACCAGCCTGGAATGGCAACAAGCGCTTTGTGAAGATGGGCAGGCATATGCCGACAAACATAAGCTGCCGATGCAGTTTGTTCAGGGCGACGCCTTTGCAAAAGAAAGCCAACAGCTGGTAGAAAACTGTGATCATGCGGTGGCGTTGCACGCTTGCGGCGATTTACACGTGACACTGTTACGTCACGCAGTGGAAGCCAAACCGACTTCGGTGTCGATTTCGCCATGTTGCTACCACCTGATCCAGAGCAAGCAGTATCAGCCCCTATCTTCGTTAGCAAAAGCATCCGAATTGTCGCTCACCAAACATGACTTAAAGCTTCCCTTGCAGGAAACCGTGACGGCTGGGCAAACCGTAAGGAACAAACGCTTTATCGAAGTCAGCTTTCGATTGGGCTTTGATGCCCTGCAGAGACACCTATCTAAAACTGAGAAGTACCTTCCGGTTCCTAATGTACAAAAGTCTTTGTTAAATGAGGGGTTTGAGGCATTCTGCTGTTGGGCTGCTGAACAAAAAGGCATCACTTTGCCAAAAGATGTCCACTTCGATGATTTCCTTAAAATCGGAGAAAGCCGGTTCCACACCGTAGAGAAAATGGAGACCGTTCGGACATTGTTCCGTCGTCCACTCGAAATATGGTTGGTTCTCGACCGAGCCCTGTATTTGACGGAAAACGGCTACCACACTGACATCTCTACATTTTGCTCTCGGGAACTGACACCGAGGAATTTGCTGATTCATGCCATAAGGAAAAGATAAATGGCACTGAGCACGGAAGAGCTCGTCTTAATTACGCTGGCATTAAGTGCGGGCGCTTTCGTTCAGAGCCTGATTGGTTTCGGGCTTGCCATTGTTTCCGCCCCCATTCTCATGTTTATCGACCCCTCGTTGGTTCCAGCTGCCGTCACATTGGTGACCTTGGGGTTGGCGATAGTGAATACTTGGCAATATCGCAGCCAGCTATCCCTCAAAGGGATTGGCTGGGCGTTCGTTGGGCGTATCCCCGGTACCTTTGTCGCTTCAGCTTTGCTTTTTTATCTCTCCGTAAATGCACTTGAACTCCTGATGGGCATTGCGGTTCTCATTGCGGTTGTGGCCAGTATCTTCAAATTTGCGGTAGAACCGAACAATAGGAATATGTTCTGGGCAGGGTTTGCTGCAGCCATCATGGGAACGACAACCGGGATTGGCGGGCCTCCCATGGCCTTGGTGCTTCAGAAGCTGGATGTTGTCAAACTCAGGGCAACGCTCGCTGGTTATTTCATTTTCAGCTGCGCGATTTCATTAGGCGCACAAGCGCTGGCTGGATACTTCACCTTGTGGCATTTGAAAGTCAGCCTGATTTCACTGCCATTCGTTTTATTATCTTCGGTGTTGGCACTCCGTCTTGCGCCTTTTGTCAGGGCTGAGTGGGTGAGATACGGACTGCTGATCTTATGTGGTTTTGCCGGTATCGCGCTTCTCAGCAAGGGGCTTGCTTAGTCGATTTCACAGATGCAAAAAAAGCCAGCGATAATCGCTGGCTTTTTTTATTGCTCGAAGGCCTTTTAGAACTTCAGGCTGACCTGCATACCAATAAACTGGCTGTCATATGGCGCACCGGCATCTGCTGCGTATCGCGCTGCATCCTGGTTGTTAAACCAAGGGTCGTAGTTCATCCGCACTTCAGTGTCGCCCTGCCACAAATTGGTTACCCAGCCGTGGATATGACCCACAGGGTTTAGCAGGAACAGGCTGACGCCACCCAAGGTGTCCGAACCCAGCACTTCGCCACCGTCTGCGACGATGTTTTGCTCGGTCAGGTACATCCATTCACCCACTGCGGCACCAAACAGCGGTGTCACGATGATGTCCTGAATCGATGGCACTTCCGCGAAAGCTTCAACACCATACTCCCAAAAGAAGGTCGACATAGTGAACGAGTAGAGGAAAGACTCAAACTCTGTGAAACCAGAGTGGCGGGCTGCAGTGTAGTAAACACCGCCAAAATACGGGTGCATCACATAGTTCAGATAATGGTCGTCTTTATCCCAAACTGGGCCAGCAGAGACGTTGTCCCACCACTTTTTACCGAGGTTGGAAAAGTCGCGGTCTTCCGGTGTCCAGTTGGTCACGCTCTCCGGCAGGAAAGTCATCAGGCCAACGGTAGCCACACTCAATCCTAAAATGGTGTAGGTCTGACCCATCAGATAATCCCAGTCTTTACCTGAAGAGGTTGACAGGTATCGAGGTAAACCTTGTGAACGGTACTCATTGACATCGAAAGCGTAGCCAGTGTCTACAGGCTGAGCATTCTCTAACGCGGGCAGCGAATAGGCGCTGGCCGTGTTGTAGTGATATGCCTGCTGTTCGAAGTTGATGGTGGACGCATCGAAAGCGGAAACAGAATGAGTTACAAATAAAGCGGCCGCGGCGATAGTAGAGCGAAAACGCACGTAGGATCTCCCACACAAACAAAATGCCAAACCTCATCACATCGTCAAGAGTGGGGGGCTTGGCATGAAAAAAAATGTCGAATTTAATGACGCTGAGTCATTCGGCACTATTCGGTACGTCCTTTAAGAAGAATGCCGAGACAATTGGTTACTACCCGATACCGTGTGCTAATTGTGAGGCAATCACGGAAAGGCCGCCAATCATAGCAATGGAAAGGGCTACTTTTCCACCGAAAACTTGATATTGGTCGCGATTTAAACCTAAACGGCGTACTTTCTGAGCCATCAAAACGGGAAGTACAACTGCCAGAATCACCAAAGCTATTGACGCAAAACCCAGCGCGGTAATGAATCCTTGCGGATAGAACAAAGCGACTAGCATGGGTGGAAGAAAAGTCACTAAACCAGTCTGAAACCGGCCTGTTACCGAAGCTGGGCGCTTTAGCATGTCAGCGATGAAGTCGAAAAGCCCCAGACTGACACCAAGAAACGACGTTGCCAGTGCCAAATCAGCAAACAGTGAGATCGCATTGGCTATGCGAGCTGAATCTACTGCAACACTAATGGATTGAATAAACATCCCCAAGTTTGTGTTTTCAGCAAGCGTAGACGCACCCAACACGCCAAAACTCGCAGCTTGCCAGAGCACGTAAATAACCAGTGGCAGGGCGGAGCCAATCAGCATCACTTTTCTTAATACGTGAATATTGAGCCCGGTGTAAGCCACCACTGACGGAATACTGCCGTGAAAGCCAAATGAGGTGAACATGACAGGAATCGCTGCAATCAATAGCCCTTCCTGCAGTGGCAAGGAAACCAGATTTTGCCCTTCTCCCAAGGGAAGCAGTAATGCAAGGGAGAGCCCAAGAAGCACGACTTTCAGCAGAAACAACCCTCGGTTAATCACATCAACTTTTTGAGTGCCCAACATCACTACGGTTGCCACCAGAGCGGTAAACAGAATGATACCTGCGCTCGGTGGTATCGACTCCGCTGCTGCTAATGCGGTCAGTTTATGGTGGAACTGGCCTCCGCCTCCTGCAATGTAGGCAGCACAAAGCGCATACAACAGAAACAGAGTGGCAGCGCTAGCCACCCATTGGCCCTTTTTCCCGAGAAACTGTCTGGCGAGACTGTTTAAGGTCGCGTTAGCAGGTGCATGTTGATGAACCTCAAGCATCAGTAAAGCGGTATAGCTCATGAGCATCCACATCGCGATCATCAGAATCAGCGAATGAGTAAATCCCAACCCTGCTGATGCAAGGGGAAGGGCTAACATACCTGCACCAATCGTGGTGCCAGCGATGATCAAAGTGCTTCCTAAAACTTTATTGCGCATAATCGACTTCTTGTAATGATATGTTTACATTTTAAGTGTTGTATAGGGTGAATACTGCTGTAACCCAGCCAGAATATAGAGTTATGTTTTGCTGTAAAGTTATATGTAATCATTTAAGTACGATTGGTGTAATTTTTTATTTACGATTGTGCTGGGGTATCTCTTGCTGTGAAAGTAGGTTGAATTTGAGTCGCATCAGGTGAGTATTTTTTGTGCTTGAACGGGCTTCCTGATAACGTTTGAGTATTAATACAGTCCGAACAAGGAGATATCGGTGGAACACAGCAAACTTCGAGTTGCAATGCTCAGCACTGGTGAGGAAGTGCTTCACGGAGACATCACCGATACCAATGCAGCCTGGCTGTCGAGACGCTGCTTTGAAGAAGGGTTCGCCATGCACCGTCGTGTGACGGTGGGGGATGCTCTGGATGACATCGCCATTGAACTCGTCAGGTGCAGTCAGGTGTCAGATGTGGTGATCGTCAATGGTGGTCTTGGGCCAACCACGGATGATTTGACCACAGAAGCCATGGCAATGGCGATGGATGTCGATCTGGAACTCAACAGTCATTGGTTGTCGGAGCTTAAAAGCCGTTTTGAAAAGAACGGTAAGACGATGCCTAAAAGTAACATCAAACAGGCGATGCTGCCGGAAGGTAGTGAACTGGTGGACAACCCGGTTGGTAGCGCTTGTGGCTTCGCCGCCAAACTCAATGACTGTTTGTTCTTCTTCACGCCAGGCGTGCCAAGTGAATTTAAGCAGATGTTCGACAATGAAATCCTGCCTAGGCTCCAAGAACGCTTTCCAAATACTTACCGCAGGGAAATTAACCGTTTCTACACGTTTGGATTTTCAGAATCTCTTCTGAATGACAAATTTGAGTCTTTAGCGTTGCCAGAAGGTTTCGAGCTGGGATACCGCTCCGCCTTGCCTTTTATCGAGGTGAAAGTGTTCTCTCCTCGCCAACATTCTGAAATCTCGCTGGTGGCGGATGGTATAAGAAACGTTCTTGGCGATTTGATGGTGGGGGATAACCTCCCCATGTTGGAATCGGTCGGCGTATTGCTTGAAGAGTCGGGCCTCAAGCTTGCGGTTGCCGAGAAATTTTCCGGTGGTTATCTCACCAATTGGCTGAACCAAGATGACGATACACGCCAAGCACTTGTCCAGTCTTGGGTGTTGAGTGAATCTACACTGACTGCAGACGGGGATTACAATCCGCTGGCCGCAGTGCTCGCCATGGCAGCAGCTTCCCGCGAAAATGCAGGTGCCAATATTGGTCTTGCCTGCGGAAATCTCGAAGCGGGTAGAGTGGCGCTTGGTTTGTCGTCTCAGGAAGGTGATTGGGGAGTGATCGTGAAGCCGCGTCGCAACCAGACACCGGAGAACTTTCGGATTTACTGCAGCACCATGTTGCTCGACCTGTTGAGGCGTTATCTAACCGGTCAAAACATGTTCCCAGAGATTGCCTCTCTCGTGACGTTGGAATCGCTTCATATTCCCGTCGAGGAAGTAGAAGACCCTGAGTAATGAAAAAATGGCCTGATAATCAGGCCATTTTTCTGCTCACCTTTCGAGGCTATCGGTAGATATTTAGATTGAGTGCTTTCGCGAGTTCCGCAATCATCTTCTGCCCGCGCACACTGTTGCCGGATTCATCCAAGGGCGGAGAAAATGCCGCGATGCCACATTTCCCCGGAGCGACGGCAAGCAATCCACCACCCACGCCACTTTTGCCGGGAAGACCCACTTCAAACGCCCAGTCACCGGAGTAGTCATACAAACCTTCCATGGTCATCTCTGCGAGCAAAGGAGCCACATTATCTCGAGACATAACCTGTTCGCCAGACACTGGGTTGACGCCCTTGTTCGCAAATGTGGCGGCCAGCACAGCCAGATCTTTACACGTCACGAGTGTGGAGCACTGTCTGGTGTAAACCTCGCAAGCTTCCATTGGGTCGCAGAAACAGTTCCCTGCGGCGTATAGCAGCCATGCAATGCCACGGTTGTGGAAGTTTGTTGTCTGCTCCGACTGGTTGATTTCCTCTGACAGTGTCACGTTTCCTGCGGTGATTCGACGTTGCATGTCCAGAATGCGTTGCCACCTTTGTTCTGGATTATCTGCTTTCAACAAGCTGACACTGGCCATTGCACCTGCATTGACCAACGGAGAGAGAGGCTTGTCCTGATGTTCACACAGAGCCAAGACGGAATTGAATGGAAGGCCGGTAGGTTCAGCTCCAATCTTTTCTCTAACCGTTTCGGAGCCTACATCTTCCATCAGCAAAGCCAGCGTCACCACTTTAGATATGGATTCAATGGCAAAGTCGAAGTCACTGTCGCCAGCTTGATAAACGTCACCATCAGCCGTGACCACGACTAATGCTGCCAATTCTGAAGGAACTGAAGCGAGATAAGGAATGTAACTGGCATTCTCACCACCTGGGAGATCGCGAAACTGATGGTAAGTATCGTTAACCAAAGCCTGAAGCTCGCTGGCAGAAGGGAGATGATTCATTGTGCGTCTCCTTTCCCTTCTCGGTGCATTTCGGTGACAGATTCCGTGTGACGGTCTGAATGATTTTCAATGCCGGGATGCACACCCTCTACCTGCCATGTAAATGGCGCAAAGTCTGAGTTTTCACTCCGCCAGTGCGGTTTCCTCGCGGCATATATCAGAAAAGGAATAATGGCGAACACCAGACTGAGGCCAACAAGGATAGAAATAAAGGTTGTTGGGCTACCCACGGCAATCTGACTGGGTGGGATAAAGCTGAACGCGAAGGCAATCGCCGAGCTGGTAAAACCCACTCCGGCAAACACATACAAGCCTTTCTTTCCTCCTGGTACACGATATGGGCGTGGGCGATTAGGTTGACTAAAGCGCAGGTAAATCGCCGCTGAGAACATTAGCATATACAGAGTAAGGTAGATAACCGCGGCTAGCTGACTCAGGATTTGGTAAGCGGCTTCTACCGACGGCAGAACCACGAAGGTAACGGCAAGGAAACTCACAATGATGCCTTGCACCAAGAGAATGTGGGTCGCCATGCCGTTCTTGTTAGTGTGCTGCCAGAACATTGGCATATAACCCGCCTTGGCGACTTCAAGCAAACCAGTGGATGGGCCTGCAACCCAGGTGACAATGCCAGCCAGCACGCCAATGGCGAGGCAAATCGCCATAATCGGACCGAGGAAACCCAGTCCCGCCCATTTGAACATATCGAAGTAGGCCACCAACAGACTTTGGGTCAGGTTGATGTCTGCACTTGGGATCACAAAGGCGATGGCGAGAGTGCCAAGCACAAAGATCACCACAGTACCCAATGCCGCCATACCAATGGCAAGGGGATAAGAGCGGGTAGGGTTATCCAAATCTTTAACGTGGATGGCGTTCATCTCCATCCCTGCATAAAAAAGGAAAATACTGGCAGCCAGCACCACATTGTTGAAGTTGGAAAGGTCAGGCACCAAGTCTTTCCATGCCAGCTCAATCTGGATTTTTTCTCCGCTGAACAGAAAGGCAAAGCCAAGCAGTATCAGGATAATGGCGGGAATAATGGTACCAATGATACCCCCCCATTTAGACAGCAACGTAAAGGCCGCTACCCCGCGGAAAGCGACAAAGGTTGCGAACCAGTAAATCGCGAGCACGATAGCCAAAACGAAGAATTTGTTTTCAGACAGGGCAGCATCGAAGGTTTGGTCGGGCCCGATAAAGGCCAGCGAAACAGCACCAAACGTCAATGCCGTGGGGAACCAAACGCATACCTGAACGAAGAGCAAGAACATCGCCATAAAGGCGAGCTTTGGCCCAAAGGCTTCACCAACCCAGCGGAATATACCGCCTTTTTCTGGCCAGCCTGTAGCGAGCTCAGCCGCGACCAACGAGACAGGCACCAGAAAGAAAGCCGCAGCGAAGACATAGAAGAACACTGAGCTCAGTCCATACTCGGCTTCGGCAGGCAGCCCTCTGAGGCTGACTACGGCCACAATATTCATGATCGCGAAGGTAACGACGCTGATTTTTCCTACTTCTTTTGCGCCAACTGAAGAATCTTTTTTGTTATTCATTTGGATAGTCCTTTACCTGTCAGGCCAGCTCTGGCCTGACAGTGGATGATGTAAAGAGCTGTAAGACAAAGATCAGCCGTGGTGGAAAGTAGAAGTCGCACCAGAGTGGACTTGTGGGAATTGCTTGAAGTAGTCAACGCAGCGCTTCAGATCTTCCAGTAGCAAAGCAACCATGTCTTTGCTGACGCCATGTCGGATCATAATGCGTTGAATGACAGTGTCCTGACGATTGCCAGGAAGAGGATAAGAAGCAATTTGCCAGCCTCGCATTCGCATTCGGTCAGAGAGGTCATAGAGGGTAAATCCCCAATCGCCTTCTTTTAGGCTGTAGCTTAGGGCTGGCAAACCTCCCCGTCCGTCGTAGAAAAGATCGAAGGGTCCAATCTTAGCGATCTCATCTGCAAGCCACTGAGCGGTATTCAGACACGTCGTCTGAATGCCCTTATAGCCATCAAAGCCAAGACGGAGGAAGTTGTAGTATTGCGCCACGATTTGTCCACCAGGACGAGAGAAGTTAAGCGCGAAGGTCGGCATGTTCCCACCGAGGTAATCCACGTTGAACACCAAGTCTTCGGGAAGATGCTGCTTATCACGCCATACTACCCAGCCAACGCCGAGGGGCGCGAGGCCATATTTGTGACCAGAACTGTTGATGGAAACCACGCGGGGCAACCTGAAATCCCATTTCAATTCAGGGCTTACGAAAGGTGCGATAAAACCGCCTGAAGCGCCGTCAACGTGAATAGGAATGTCGAGCCCGGTTTCCGCTTGGAGCTCATCCAGCTTTTTGGAAATGGTCTCTACTGGCTCGAATACACAGGTGTAAGTCACCCCAAGAGTCGGAACCACACCGATGGTGTTTTCATCGACATATTCTGAGAGTTTGTCTGGGTTCATGCAGACTTCGTCACCATCAAGCGGAATTTCGCGCATTTCCACATCGAAGTAACGGGCGAATTTGTGCCAACAAATTTGCACGGGTCCACAAACAATATTGGGTTTATCGGCGGGCTTTCCCTGTGCCTCGCGTTTCGCTCGCCAGTTCCATTTCATGGCGAGGCCACCCAGCATGGCTGCTTCTGAAGAGCCAGTGGTTGAACAGCCGACCGTTGTGTCACTCTCCGGGCTGTTCCAAAGCTTGGCGAGGATATGAACACAGCGGGCCTCGATTTCCGCGGTTTGGGGATATTCATCTTTATCGATCATGTTTTTGTCGATACAGACATCCATCAAATCGTGAACACTGGGCTCCATCCAGGTCGAGCAGAACGTCGCCAAATTCTGGCGCGCGTTGCCATCCATCAACAACTCATCTTTCAACAGCTGGGCAATCAGCTCTGGTGATTGGCTTTGTTGGGGAAGGGAATACTTGGGAAGCTGGGTTTGAGAGAGGGCCTCTTCGTAAATGTCTTCTATTTCAGGGTCTTGTTTGTTGGTGAAGTGCAATCCCATTGTCTGCTCCTTATAAGGGTTTTTATTGCAGTCCTGATTGAGTTTTCAACGGTATGGAAAATCCTAGTTGCGCCTTACACGTTGAGACCTGTTTCAGTATTGGATTGCATATTTCTATGAAGTGACTGAAATATGAGATAAGCCGGAGAGAAGTCCTGAAGGTGACATATCTGTGAGCGGAGAATAAAGTGCGCCTACTAGAAAGCGCACTTTAGAGTGAGGAGAATTAGTTAAACAAGTTCGGTAAGAACATGACTAGCCCTTCGGAGAAAGTCAGTAACATCAACACAGCGAACAATGCGCCCAGCAGAGGTGCTGCTTCACGCACAAAGTCGACCATTCTTACCCTGAGTATCGAGCAAACGGTAAACATCATGGAACCAAACGGCGGCGTGACACCACCAATCATAATGTTCACGATAACCACGATACCGAAGTGTACAGGGTTGATGCCGAGGTTCAGCACAGCTGGTAGCAGCAGCGGCGTCAGAATGATCATCGCCGCACCGCCTTCAATGAACATACCGACAACGAGCAGAAGAACGTTGATGATCAGCAGTAGCGCATACTTGTTATCGGTAAGACCAATCAACATGGATGCAACGTTCTGGGGAATTTGTTCCAGAGTCATGTAGTAACCGAAGACCAATGCACCCACGATGATAAACATGACGCTGCTGGTGCCTTGAATGGTTTCCCGCAAGATCTGCACAAAGTGCTGAGGTTTAAGCTCGCGATAGATCAGCAGGCCAATGATGGTACATAACAACACCGCAATCGCCCCGGCTTCTGTTGGCGTAAACAGGCCAAAGCGCATACCCAGAATGATACCGAATGGGATCAGCAGCGCAGGTATGGCTTTCCCGAAATAATGAAAGCGCTCTTTTGCTGAGGCAGGCTTTTCACGGGAAGGCTTGTAGTTACGCTTTTTGGCGATGAAAGCGATGGTGATCATCAGTGACGCTGCCATCAAGAATGCGGGCACATATCCGGCAATAAACATCGAATGCACAGATACGTTCGCGAGCAGCGCGAAGATGATGAGGTTGATGCCTGGTGGGATGACTGGGCTGATGCTGGATGAAGTAGCAGTGACAGCGGCAGTAAACGCCACGTCGTAGCCTCGTTTCGTCATCTCAGGAGCCAGTATCTTTGACTGCATGGCAGCGTCAGCATTTGCAGAGCCTGAAATGCCACCCATAAGGGTACTCAGCATGACGTTAACATGCGCTAAACCACCGGTTTTATGACCAATCAGAGAGTCAGCAAAGGCAAGCAAGTTCCGGCTTATTCCCGAATAGTTCATGATTGAACCGACCATAATGAAAAAGGGTATGGCCAAAAGGGGGAATGACGACACGCTGGAAATAAAACGCTGCATCACCAGGCTGACGGGCAAAGAGTCATTGATAAACAGGAAGTACACCATTGCTGACGCTATTAAAGAGAACGCAATGGGGATGTTTAAAAGGAATAAAACAAAAAGAAGTATGATAGGTATATAGATATCCACTGCATTCACCTACTGCGCTTCGTTAGAAGGTTCAGATGGCTTGAGGTCGTCGAGGATGAACCGAACCGTATGAATCGCCATTAATGAAAAACACACAACCAACACCCCGTTGATAGTGAAATATGACATGCCCATGACGGGGGTCACTTTCGTTGAGAGCATGGTGTAGTTGAAGCTCAGGTAAGCCATCAGAATGTTGAGCGCCAAGAGAAAGAAAGAGATCATCAGGCGAAAATATCGCTGCCCTGACGCAGGGATAAAACTCAGAATGACATCAACACCCATATGTAGCTTGTGCTTGTAGCAAGAGCTGATCCCAAAGTAGACCGCCCAGGTAAAGCAAATCACGGAAAGCTCCTCACTCCATGGCACGACGAAGCCGAGACCGTAGCGCAAGAAAACGTTGATGATGACTACCAGAACAGTGATAGAAATCGCTATAGAGGCAAGGATTTCCTCTAAGTTGTATATAAATCGCATTACAACTCCAACACATAGAAAAACTCCCCATTAGGGGCTGTTGACCTTTGGTGGTTAAGTTTTGTTCTCGCTATAAGCGTTTTAGGCGCGGCGAGGTGTGTGCCGCCTAGTCATTCTAAGCAAGTACACCTCAACAAAGCTTAAAACGCTTAGAGCAGAACCCTTCGGGCAGCGCTTGTGGGGAATTTCTGCTGCGTTATCAGCTTCTCATGTAGGCCAGCTACACATCGAAGCCTCCGCCTTGCATAAAATCCCCACAAACTGCTGCAAAAATCATCACCAAAGGTCAACAGCCCCTAGAGAAAGCGGGGCGCTAAAAGGTGTTTATTTTGATGCGCGGATTTTCTCCAGCTCCGCGTTAATGGTCGCGTGAACGCCTTCGCTCCAGGTAGGGAACTGGTTGTAAACTTCCGCGGTCAGCTTGTTGAACGCAGCCGTGTCAACATCGTTGAAAGTCACGCCTTGTTCTTTCAGCTTCTGAGTGTACTCTTCGTCGAGTTTAATCAGTTGCTCAGTGTTAGATTCCGCACCCGCGACGATCTCTTCCATTACGATGTTTTGCTGTTCTTCAGAAAGCTTATCCCAAACGCTTGGCGAGATATAAAGACCAACGGTGCCCAGGAAGTGGCCTGTCTTAGACATGTTTTTAGCAACTTCATAGATTTTTGTTGAGTACATAGTCAGGATTGAACCTTCCAAACCATCTACAACACCCTGCTGAACACCGGCATAAGTTTCTGGGAATGGGAGAGCTGCAGGTGCTGCACCCATTGATTGCAGTGTGCTGATAAACAGTTGGCTACCAGGAACACGGATGCGCATGCCTTTCATGTCTTCCGGTGTTTTGATCTCTTTATTGGTGATCATATGACGGAAGCCAAAGATGTAATCGGCATTCAGTACCTTGATACCTTTCTTCTCAACCTGTGCAGTCAGATCGGCTACGTAATCTGATTTCATCAGCGCCAGATATTCATCGTAATTGTTGTAAAGCATAGGGCCAGCCAGCGCTGCGAAATCTGGCACGTAGTCACCGAGGTAGCTCAGATCTTCTACCGCAATCCAGTTCGCGCCGTTTACTACCTGCTCAAGGTTGTCTTTGTAAACAGGAAGCTGACCGCCAGGGAAGACTTTGATATTGACGCTGCCGTCTGTACGTTCACGAATCTTGTCCGCGACTTTAATCAATTCTTGTGTCAGCAGTTCATTTTGCTGAAACACAAGGCTCATGTTGATGTTCACTTTATCTGCAGCTAGGGCATTCGAGGCCATGCCGAAGATCGCTGATAGGGAAAGTACAGTTCCAAGGAGTAATTTTTTCATTCTGTTGCCTTTAGTTCTTAGTGAGGTCCATTTTTTTACCAAGTGCACTTTGGCTTTATGTAATAGCGTTTCTGTAATTATTGTGAGGTCGCTCGAATAACGATACGGTATTACGAGAATGTTTCAAATGAACATCTTTATGTTCGTTCGAATGTTGTGATCATGTTAACAGCTCGCTTTTTGTTAGCTTGAGTCTTCAGGTATACGCTGTGCATTCTTGGTTTTGTGGCGTGTGAGTACTAGTAATTTCAAATGAACATCTTATGGAAGGGAAAATGATAATTGGTCATCGAGGTGTGGCAGCCATCGCACCCGAAAATACCTTAGCTGGGATCAATGCGGCAGCGGACAGTGGCCTGAATTGGGTAGAATTGGACACCCAGCTTACCGCTGACGATGTGCCGGTATTGTTTCACGATGAAACAGTCGACAGATGTACAGACGGAAAAGGTCGATTGGATAGCTTTTCGCTTGAGCAACTGACGTTGTTAGATGCGGGCGCATGGTTCAACGAACAGTTCCGTGATGAATGCATTCCAACATTACACCAGACGCTTACACTCTGCGGAAAAAGGGGGATGGGCGTCAATCTCGAGATAAAGTGTTACGAAGAGACAGATGTAGCCTTGTTGGTTGAAAAGGTCGCAGAGGTAGTGAAGGAAACCCAGTTCCCTGTAGATCAGCTTTTATTATCAAGCTTTTCCTTGGCGGCTATAAAGTGTTGTGCCGAGATGCTGCCGGACTATCGGGTGGGACTTATCACAGACCAAAGTTCACCAGACTTTCTTTGTGACATTGAGGACTTAGAGCTATTCAGCATTCATTGTGACCAACGTACTCTGACGGGCGAATTGGCAGAGGCCATTACAAAAAAGGGCTACCAGCTAAATATATGGACCTTAAATGATGCTGGAAGGGTACAAGACTTTCTTAATAAAGGGGTCACTCACATCATTACGGATGACCCAGAGATATTTTCGCCATAAATGGACTTTTGATGATAGTGGGGACGATTTCTATGACACCTAGACAAAGACAAATCCTCGATTATCTAAAAGCCAATGGGAATGTGCAGATTGAAGAACTGGCAGAGATGTTCTCAATCACCACCCAAACTATTCGGCGCGATGTGAACTGCCTTTCTGAGCAGGGATTGGCGCGCCGGGTTCATGGTGGCGTTAGCCTTCCTGCTATTTTGACGAACACGACCTACCAGTTTCGTTTTCAGCTTGAGTCTGAGATAAAACAAAGACTGGCGAAGAAGCTAGCAAGCCATATTCCTGAAGGCTCTACTGTGTTTTTGGGAATAGGCACGTCTATGGCTTACATTGCGCAATGTTTGGCGCAATACGAGAAACTGCGTATTGTGACAAACAACCTTGAGGTCGAGAAGGTGCTTCAGGGAAACCCCAATGTGGATGTTTTCTTAGCAGGTGGGTTAGTGAGAAGCCAGCATCAGGATGTGGTTGGGCAAAGTGTTTTGAGGTTCTTTGAAGATTTCGAAGCTGACATCGGCATTGTCGGTTGCGGCTCGGTCACCGGTAGTCATTTTGCTATGGAGCATGAGCCCATTGAGGCGGAAATATCTAAAGCCATTATTGCGAATTCTCGGGAAACTTGGTTGTTGGCGGATGCCAGTAAATGGGGCAGGTTTGCGTCATCTAAGGTAGCAAGGTTGTCTGATTTCACTAAGGTATATACCAACCAAGATTCACTGCCTTCAGATATTGCTGTGTGTGATGTGAAATAGCATCCCGCGAGGCAGGTATTCAGGAGGTTTGACTGTAAGAGGAAAAAGAAGGCCGCGACCGAGTCAGAGGTTCGCGGCTTTTTTTGCTACAAAAGAAACTTGGTAATCGAATTCCAGTGAGACATCTTCACTGGGGGTCGAGCGGCACGTCAGGATCTCACCGGCGGCGAGGTATGCCATCGCGTCTTCCTGAGCAACATTGCCTTTATCTAACTTGCAGCGACAGGCTCCACAAACACCATTCCTGCATTGGAATTCGGGCTGCAGACCTGCTTGCTCGAGTTGCTCAAGCAGAGGCTGGTGGGTGTTGCCCACCAGCGTTTGTCCGTTCACTGTAATAGCGATTCGGCTCATAGTTCGAAATCACCCAGATCGTCGATATCAACGTCGTTGTCGATTTGGCCAACCAGGTAAGAACTGATTTCTGCTTCCTGTGGAGCAACCTGAACGTTGTCAGAAGACAACCAAGCATTGATCCAAGGAATAGGGTTCTGGCTCGCGCCTTGGTAAGCAGGTTTAAGGCCAACAGCTGCCATACGCAGATTCGTAATGTATTCCACGTACTGGCACAGAATGTCTTTGTTCAGGCCAATCATTGAGCCGTCTTTGAATAGGTATTCTGCCCACTCTTTTTCTTGCTCTGCCGCATCTTTGAACAGGTCAAAACAAGTTTGCTCACATTCTTTAGCAATCTCCGCCATTTCCGGGTCGTCGTCACCGGAACGCAGAATATTCAGCATATGCTGGGTGCTGGTCAGGTGGAGTGCTTCATCACGGGCAATCAGTTTGATGATCTTGGCGTTACCTTCCATCAGCTCGCGCTCTGCGAAAGCAAACGAACAGGCAAAGCTTACGTAGAAACGAATGGCTTCCAGTGCGTTAACTGACATCAGGCAGACATACAGTTTTTTCTTCAACTCGCGCAGAGACACGACAACAGTTTCGCCGTTAACCGTGTGTTCACCCTCGCCTAAACGATGGTAATCGCTGGTGGCTTTAATCAGGTCATCGTAGTAACCCGCGATGTCATTCGCTCGCTTGATGATGTGCTCGTTCACCACAATGTCATCAAACACCAGTGCCGGGTTGGTCACGATGTTACGGATGATGTGGGTGTAAGAACGCGAGTGAATGGTCTCTGAGAAAGACCAGGTCTCAATCCAGGTTTCCAGTTCTGGAATAGAAACCAGCGGCAACAGTGCCACATTCGGGCTGCGGCCTTGGATTGAATCCAGCAGCGTTTGGTATTTCAGGTTGCTGATGAAGATGTGTTTCTCATGCTCCGGCAGCTTGTTGTAGTCGATGCGGTCACTGGAGACATCGACTTCTTCGGGGCGCCAGAAGAAGGAAAGCTGCTTCTCAATCAGCTTCTCGAAAATTTCATATTTTTGCTGGTCGTAGCGAGCAACGTTAACCGGCTGACCAAAGAACATTGGTTCTTTGAGTGCGTTATTGTTTTCTTTAGAAAAAGTGCTGTAAGCCATTGCCGTAAATTTACCAATCAGGTTGAAACTTCAAAGAGGGAGCTAATGCTCCCTCCAAATTCTTTACTTAGATTTTGCAAGCGCCGCCTGCGCAATCATCATCTTGTGCTGCGAGATCTTTCTGCGCATCGTCTGCACCGTCACGGGTGTTGTGATAGTACAGGGTTTTCACACCGAGCTTATAGGCAGAAAGCAGATCTTTGAGAAGCAGCTTCATTGGTACCTTGCCACCAGCCTGTTTGCTTGGGTCGTAGTTGGTGTTGGCAGAGATTGCCTGATCTACGAACTTCTGCATCAGACCAACCAATTGCAGGTAACCGTCGTTTGATTCAATGTTCCAAAGCAGCTCGTAGTTGTCTTTGTACTTGTCGTACTCAGGAACCACTTGCTTGAGGATGCCATCTTTAGACGCTTTCACTGATACGTAACCGCGTGGTGGTTCGATCCCGTTGGTTGCGTTAGAGATTTGCGAAGACGTCTCTGAAGGCATCAGCGCTGACAGCGTTGAGTTACGCAGACCGTGCTCCATGATCTCTGAGCGAAGCGCATCCCAGTCATAGTGCAATGGCTCATCGCAGATCGCATCTAGGTCACGCTTGTAAGTATCGATTGGCAACAAGCCTTTCGCGTAGTTGGTTTCGTTAAACGAAGGACATGCGCCTTGCTCTTTCGCCAGACCAACAGACGCTTTCAACAGGTAGTACTGAATCGCTTCGAACGTACGGTGAGTCAGGCCGTTTGCACTGCCGTCAGAGTAACGCACGCCATTTTTCGCCAGATAGTAAGCAAAGTTGATCACGCCTACACCCAGTGTACGGCGGTTCATGGTCGCTTTACGCGCTGCTGGTAGCGGATAATCCTGGTAATCCAGCAGTGAGTCCAGAGCACGGATAGTCAGGTCAGCCAGTTCTTCCAGCTCGTCCAGCTCTTTAATTGCACCCAGGTTGAATGCAGACAGCGTACACAGTGCAATCTCACCCTGATCGTCTTCAACGTTGGTCAGTGGTTTGGTTGGCAGCGCGATTTCCAGACACAGGTTAGACTGACGGATCGGCGCAACCTGAGGGTCAAACGGGCTGTGAGTATTACAGTGATCCACGTTCTGAATGTAGATACGACCTGTTGAGGCACGCTCTTGCATCATCAGCGAGAACAGCTCTACCGCTTTACGGGTTTCACGCTTGATGGATGGGTCGTTCTCGTACTGAACGTACAGGCGTTCAAATTCTTCTTGGTCTGCAAAGAACGCGTCGTAAAGTCCCGGTACATCTGATGGTGAGAACAGAGAAATGCTCTCGCCCTTGATCAGGCGGGTGTACATCAGTTTGTTGATTTGAACACCGTAGTCCATATGGCGAACACGGTTCTCTTCAACACCACGGTTATTCTTCAGAACCAGCAGGCTTTCTACTTCACGGTGCCACATTGGGTAGAACAGGGTCGCTGCACCACCACGCACACCACCTTGTGAACAACACTTCACCGCTGTCTGGAAGTATTTGTAGAAAGGAATACAACCAGTGTGGAAAGCCTCGCCGCCGCGGATTGGGCTACCCAGTGCACGGATACGACCAGCGTTGATGCCGATACCGGCACGCTGACTCACGTAGCGAACAATCGCACTCGCCGTTGCGTTGATAGAATCCAGACTGTCATCACACTCAATCAGTACACATGAGCTGAACTGACGGGTTGGGGTACGCACACCAGACATAATTGGTGTAGGCAGAGAAATCTTGAACAGAGATACCGCGTCATAGAAGCGACGGATGTAGTCGAGACGGGTCTCTTTCGGGTAGTTAGCAAATAGACATGCTGCAACCATAATGTACAAAAACTGTGCACTTTCGTAGATTTCACCAGTAACACGGTTTTGTACCAAGTATTTACCTTCCAGCTGTTTCACCGCAGCATATGAAAAGTTCATATCGCGCCAGTGATCAATATAGCTATCCAGAATGTTCAATTCTTCGGCAGTGTAGTCTTCAAGCAGGTGCTTATCATACTTGCCCATATCAACCATTTTGCTGACATGATTAAGAAGTGTTGGTGGCTCGAATTGGCCGTAAGCCTTCTTGCGCAAGTGGAAAACCGCTAAGCGGGCAGCCAGATACTGGTAGTCTGGGGTCTCTTCAGAGATCAGATCGGCAGCCGCTTTGATGATGGTTTCATGAATGTCTTCAGTTTTGATACCGTCGTAAAATTGAATGTGAGAACGGAGTTCGACTTGTGATACAGAGACATTGTCGAGGCCTTCAGCGGCCCAGGTGATGACGCGGTGGATTTTGTCGAGATCTATGTTTTCCTTAACACCACTGCGCTTTTGGACGGTAATTTGTTGGTTCATTTATCTTGTTCCCGGTATTTCCCTGCCTGAAGACCTGTTTTTGCAAAATTTCACAAATTGCAAGGATGATTTGTGATCAATATTAAACTTATGGCGTAGTCATCAAAACACTATATATAGGGTCTACGCTCGACTTGAGTAACAAGATAGTGGTGAGGCGGAGATAATGCAAGTTCCCCCTGAGACAGGTGTCTGTGGATATCTTGGGGATGGGAATTGTTATGTTAGTGCTTACTCACTGTTTTATCCCAAGTAAGGCAATGGTATAGAAAAAATCAACGATTTTTACGGTACGAAATGAAATAAAAAAAAATATTATCCTTGATTGGAACGCCCATCAATGCATCCATTTAAGGTGCTGAAAAGTGGTTATTTTCTGTTCTGGTGCTATGTGATTGGGATCAGAATAATGACAGAATTTCTACAGGTGTGTTAAAAATCTGATCGGCCTCCCATTCGGTTGGCTGATCGGTCTCGCCGATATATCCCCAAGCGGCGACAGCAGACATCATGTTTGCAGCCTTGGCGGCAACGATGTCATTTTGTATGTCCCCAACATATAGGCATTTCTCGGGATTGATAGCCAGAATCGAAGCACCATGTAGCAGAGGAGCAGGGTGGGGTTTTGCATGGGGTGTCGTGTCGGCACAGACGATGGTTCTGGCCTGTAAGAGTAACGGGAAGTAGGGAAGGAGCATTCCAGTGAGAAACCCCGGCTTGTTGGTCATAATGCCCCAAGGGATTTGTCTCTCGGTGAGTTGTTCCAGTAGTTCAACCACACCACTATATAGTGTGGTTGTGGTACAAATATTTTCTGCATAGTGCTCGAGAAAGGAAAGTCGCAGTTGGTCGAGGTCTTTTCCTTGCAGCGCATCGCCAAAGCCCGTGCGAAGTAGGCCTCTGGCACCGTGACTGGTATTGGCCTGAATTTGGCTTTCAGAAAGAGGAGGGAGTCCGTGATCTTTCAAAACACAGTTTGCGGCGTTGGCCATATCGGGTGCGGTATCCAGTAAGGTGCCATCCAAATCAAACAGAACTGCTTCTACGCTTCCTTTCATTAATGTTCCTTGTTCAGGTTTTAGCGCTGCAAAATAAAGCCCGGATTATTCCGGGCTATAAGTGTGTACGATGTAGTTCACGTCCACATTACGTGGTGACAGCCAGTATCGATCCGTCAGCGGGTTGTAATGTAACCCAGTCATGTGCTGTTCCTGAAGCGGGGTGTAGTCGATCATCTTCAGCAATTCAGAAGGGCGGATGAACTTGTTATGGTCATGCGTGCCTTTAGGCACAATCTTCATCACATGCTCTGCACCGACAATCGCAAACAACCAAGATTTAGTATTGCGGTTTAGGGTAGAGAAGAAGACGTGACCGCCCGGTTTCACCATCTCCGCACAGGAAGCAATCACAGAAGCCGGATCAGGAACGTGTTCCAGCATTTCCATGCAGGTCACCACATCGTAATGGCCCTGATGTGCTTCAGCATGTTCTTCGGCAGTAGATTGTACGTAAGAGACAGTCGTGCCTGTTTCTAGCGCGTGCAAACGTGCCACCGTTAGTGGCTCTTTGCCCATATCCAGGCCAGTCACATCGGCACCTTCTCGTGCCATGCTTTCTGCAAGGATACCGCCACCACAACCCACATCGAGTACTTTCTTGCCAAAAATCCCGCCGCTTTTCTCAATCACATAGTTGAGGCGAAGGGGATTGATTCGGTGTAAAGGCTTGAACTCGCCTTCCAGATCCCACCAACGGGAAGCCATGTCTTCAAATTTTTGAATTTCCGCCGGATCGACGTTGAGTTGGGTTGTCATCTACATCTTATCTCTAAAATTTTTTTCTATTATACCCGTTTTGATTGCTATTGCAGGTGGAAGTCTCAATACATGAAATATCGTTACGGTTGGTAAGTAGAAAAGGATTGAGCGAGGCGATCACAAAGCCGGAGGCGGAACCCCCGGCGAGATTGGAAAAGTCGTGGTTATCGTGTTGGAGAAAAGTTAAGCGGCATTGGTAACGGCAACAGCAGCCAGAAGCCCTAACAAAGTGTATTTTCCAACAATGATGGCCATACCCACAGCATTGATAGCTTGATGTAACATAGCGCCCCCTGATTTTTCTTAGCGACACTTTTTTGTGTCATGGGTATTTTCCCCTACAAACATAGGGGATATTGAGACCAGGTTCCCATTGTACTTTTCCTTCCTTTATTACATCTGGATCCGTGAAGTGGGCAGTTTTCTCTTCTTATATGCGGTTTCACGACCTTTTGATATGAAAAAAGACGCCTGAGCGCCTCTCAGCCTTTCTAGCAAAATTTGCTGGTTCCACCCTGTCATTGAGCGTTTTTTGGCCCTGTCGTGCGTTAGAGCGCCAAAATAAGAGTAATTCGTGATTTATCTCGGGTTTAGGCTGTGACTCTTTGCCTGCTTTTATGGTATTCTCACCGTCTTGCACGTAGTCATTTTTGACATACTTACCTGAGGGATATTGGCTCCATGAGCGATCTTGCTAAAGAGATCACGCCCGTCAACATTGAAGAGGAGCTGAAAAGCTCATACCTCGACTACGCGATGTCAGTTATCGTGGGTCGTGCTCTTCCAGATGTGCGTGATGGTCTGAAGCCTGTACACCGCCGCGTTCTTTTCGCGATGAATGTACTTGGCAACGACTGGAACAAAGCATACAAAAAATCTGCGCGTGTTGTTGGCGATGTGATCGGTAAATACCACCCACACGGTGACAGCGCTGTTTACGACACCATTGTTCGTATGGCTCAGCCGTTCTCACTGCGTTACATGCTGGTCGATGGCCAGGGTAACTTCGGTTCGATCGACGGCGACTCAGCGGCAGCAATGCGTTACACCGAAGTTCGCATGGCGAAAATCGCCCACGAACTGCTGGCTGATCTGGATAAAGAAACTGTCGATTACGTTCCTAACTACGACGGTACTGAACAGATCCCAGAGGTAATGCCTACCCGTATTCCTAACCTTCTGGTGAACGGTGCGTCCGGTATCGCCGTAGGTATGGCGACCAATATTCCTCCGCATAACCTGACAGAAGTTATTAATGGTTGTTTGGCGTACATTGAGAATGAAGACATCACGATTGAAGAGTTGATGACTCACATTCCTGGCCCAGACTTCCCAACTGCTGCAATGATCAATGGCCGTAAAGGCATTGAAGATGCTTACCGCACTGGTCGTGGCAAAATTTATCTGCGTTCAAAAGCAGACATCGAAGTCGAGAAGAACGGTAAAGAAACCATCATCGTTACCGAAATCCCTTATCAGGTGAACAAAGCGCGTTTGATCGAGAAGATCGCCGAGCTGGTTAAAGATAAGAAGATTGAAGGCATCAGTGCACTGCGCGATGAGTCTGACAAAGACGGTATGCGCATTGTTATCGAATGTAAGCGCGATGCGGTCGGTGAGGTTATCCTCAACAACCTGTACGCACAAACTCAGCTTCAAACTTCTTTCGGTATCAACATGGTTGCGCTGGACAACAACCAGCCACGCCTGTTTGGCCTGAAAGATATGCTGAAGTGCTTCGTGAATCACCGCCGTGAAGTGGTGACACGTCGCACTATTTTCGAACTGCGTAAAGCCCGCGACCGTGCCCATATCCTTGAAGGTTTGGCGATTGCACTGGCGAATATCGATGAAATCATCGAGATGATCCGTAATGCGCAAACCCCTGCGATTGCGCGCGAAGAGCTGCAAAACCGTGGTTGGGAATTGGGCACTGTAGCCGCAATGCTGGAAGCAACCGGTGTTGATGCTGCACGTCCTGAGTGGCTGGAAGACGAGTTCGGTGTTCGTGACGGTAAGTACTACCTGACTGAGCAACAAGCGCAAGCTATCTTGGATCTGCGTCTGCACAAACTGACAGGTCTCGAGCACGAGAAGATCCTGGATGAATACAAAGAGCTGCTGGCACTGATCGGCGAGCTGATGTTTATTCTGTCCAGCCCTGAGCGTCTGATGGAAGTGATCACCGAAGAGCTGACTGCTGTTCGTGATGGTTTCGGCGATGAACGCCGCACGGAAATCACAGCTGCAAGTGCTGACATCGACATCGAAGACCTGATCAATCAGGAAGATGTTGTTGTGACCCTGTCGCACGAAGGTTACGTGAAGTATCAGCCTCTGACTGACTACGAAGCGCAGCGTCGTGGCGGTAAAGGTAAGTCAGCGACTCGCATGAAAGAAGAAGACTACATTGAGCGTCTTCTGGTGGCGAACACACACGATACTATTCTGTGTTTCTCAAGCCGCGGCCGTATGTACTGGCTGAAGGTTTACCAATTGCCTCTGGCATCACGTACTGCTCGTGGTAAGCCGATTGTTAACCTGCTGCCTCTGGAGCAGGATGAGCGCATCACTGCGATCCTTCCTGTAAAAGAGTACGAAGAAGACAAGTTTGTCTTCATGGCAACCGGTGACGGTACTGTGAAGAAGACGCCGCTGACTGATTTCAGCCGTCCTCGTAGCGCAGGTATCATCGCAGTGAATCTGCGTGAAAACGATTCTCTGATTGGCGTTGATATCACCACTGGTGATAACGACATCATGCTGTTCTCGAAGTCTGGTAAAGTTGTTCGCTTCAACGAAGGTCAGGTTCGTGGCATGGGCCGTACTGCGGCTGGTGTTCGTGGTATCAAACTGGCAGAGGGCGACAAAGTTGTTTCTCTGATTGTTCCTCACAATGACGGTGATGTTCTGACCGTAACTGAAAACGGTTACGGTAAGCGTACTGAGCTTGTTGAGTACCCAGCGAAGAGCCGTGCAACCCAGGGTGTTGTATCGATCAAGGTTTCTGAGCGTAACGGCTGTGTAGTTGGTGCGGTTCAGGTAGAAACCGGTGATGAGTTCATGATGATCACCAACGCTGGTACGCTGGTGCGTACCCGTGTGGCAGAAGTCAGCCAGGTTGGCCGTAACACCCAGGGTGTGACGCTAATCCGTACCTCTGAAGACGAGAAAGTGGTTGGCCTTCAGCGCATCGATGAGCCTGATGAAGAGTTACTGCCATTGGATGAAGACGGTGAAGTTGATGCAGAAGCGCAACCAACTGCCGAAGCACCAGCAGAAGACTCAACAGATGGAGAAGCAACCGAGGAGTAATTCCTGGCCTGCATTCATCAATCTGAAAAAAACGCAGCATTCGCTGCGTTTTTTTTATTCCCTTTTTAATTGTGTCGTCATTAGATCAACACTTTCCGTTCCAATCGCTTGCGAAAGGTGATAAAACAAAACGAACAACAATTCATCACGGCTTCTCACTGCCCCCATTTGCGGGCGTTGTCGGGAATGAATTTCCTCAGTGACAAAATTAGAAAGCCATAAATAAGCGATTTAATGCAGGAGCATTCAAAAATCATGGAAAAGGTATATAACTTCTCTGCTGGCCCGGCGATGTTGCCGGAAGCGGTTCTGGAAAAAGTACAGGGTGAACTGACTAACTGGAACGGCTTGGGTACTTCCGTCATGGAGATTTCCCACCGCAGTAAGGAATTTCTGGCTGTTGTTGATGACGCCGAGAAAAACCTCCGTGAACTGCTGTCTATTCCTGATAACTACCATGTTCTATACGCACAAGGCGGTGCCCGTGCGCAGTTTGCTGCAGTGCCAATGAACCTTTTGGGCAGCAACACCATTGCTGACTATGTAGACGGCGGCTACTGGGCTGCAAGTGCAGTAAAAGAAGCTAAAAAATACTGCACACCTAACGTGGTAACAGTAAAAACGGAAATCGATGGCAAACGCGCGATCTTGCCTGCGAAAGACTGGAAGCTGAGCAACGATGCTGCATTTGTTCACTTCTGTCCAAACGAAACCATCGACGGGATTGAAATCCGGGATTTGCCAGAAACAGACAAGCCAATCGTGGCAGACATGTCCTCAACGATTCTGTCTCGTCCTATCGATGTGTCCAAGTACGGGGTGATTTACGCGGGTGCGCAGAAAAATATCGGTCCTGCTGGCATCACGCTGGTGATTGTTCGCGACGATCTGCTGGGCAAAGCCAAGGATTTCCTGCCGAATGTATTGAACTACACCACGTTGGTAGACAAAGAGTCTATGTTCAATACGCCACCGACATTTGGTTGGTATTTGGCGGGTGAAGTATACAAATGGCTGAAAGAGCAGGGCGGTGTGGAAGCCATGCAGAAGAAAAATGAAGAGAAAGCTGCGTTGCTTTACGACTTCATTGATGGTTCTGACTTCTACTTAAACAACATCCATGCTGACAACCGTTCTTTGATGAACGTGCCTTTCCAGTTGGTGAATCCTGAGCTTGATGCGAAATTCCTGGCTGAATCAGATGCGCTTGGTCTGAAAGCGCTGAAAGGCCACCGTGATGTGGGTGGTATGCGTGCATCTATCTACAATGCGATGTCTTTGGAAGGTGTTCAGGCACTGGTTGCCTTTATGAAGGACTTCGAAGCCAAAAACGCTTAATAAGCCAAGTTTGCGCTTACCATCGCGTGCTAGGGTCTGTTGACCTTTGGTGGTGAAATTTTGTTCTAGCCATAAGCGTTTTAGGCGCGGCGAGGTGTGTGCCGCCTAGTTATTCTAAGCAAATACACCTCAACAAAGCATAAAACGCTTAGGGCAGAACCCTTCGGGCAGCGTTTGTGGGGAATTTCTGCTGCGTTATCGGCTTCTCATGTAGGCTAGCTACACATCGAAGCCTCTGCCTTGCATAAAATCCCCACAAGCTGCTGCAAAAATCATCACCAAAGGTCAACAGACCCTAGAAACCGCCGTTAATCGGCGGTTTTTTTACGCCGTTTTTTTGAAAATTGCTCGTCTTACCTTTGCTTTCACGGAGCGCCAATGAGTGATCGGGCGGTTCGGTGAACGTGCTCTCAAATGAGCGATAACTTCTTCCGTTAATTCAATTTCACCACCATGGGCAAGCCAGACACTTCGAGGCTTTAGTTGTACGATTTTATCGACCGACGCTTTGTAGCGATTAGGGTAGAAGATGGGAAAAGGCGGAATGTAACGTCCTTTGACTGTGACCATTAAGTCGGCCACGTAAACACGATGTGTCGGTGCATGATATAGAGACAAATCGCGATCGGTATGCCCTTGGGTAAAAAGCGCTTTCCATTCAGTAAAGCCTGGCAGTGGCTCTTCATCACTCAACATCACATCAGCTTTCAGCGTTCTGTTGTACCAAATGTTTTTTGCTGGCTGGCCTTTCCGTTTGGCCACCCACTTTGCCAAAAGTAAGTCGCTCCAATGCATCAGCACACCATCCACTCCTTGATACCAATCGCCTGGGACGTTGGCTATGGCTATCTGACAGCCCGATAACTCTCGAAGTTTTACCGCACCACCTGCGTGGTCGGGGTGCATGTGAGTGACGACGACTAACTTCAGATCATTTAAAGAGCGGTTCAGCTCTTCGGTGATGAACTTGCAAACTTTATCAACGTCAGCCCTGCTGCACCCATCTAAGAGCAAGAGTCCATGATGATGCTCAGCAAGGTAAATGGATTGAATGTAGCCGTCTAACTGGTGCAGTTTGATCAGTGTCGACACGTGGGACTCCTCTCTCATCAGACCAGTGAGAGTATACCCATTCGTATCAATTTTTCTGCATATTTGTAGTTGAAGTGTTAAATCAGAGCAAAGCGTAAGCACTTGACGCAAACGGTTTCCGCAACCGATTGCTTTTGGTTTTTTCCCGGATAGAATGGCGCGAAATTTCCTTCAGCCCAATCACTTAACTGATTGAATGCTCTGAGTAACAGCAATCACAGAGAGAAGCATTCCATCAACTGCTCTACCCATTCAGCGTATTGCAGCGAGTGAGTTTAAATAGGTATAACAATGAGCTCTCAGCGCCCATCAGAAAACGCTCGTCCATCGGAACTCGTCTATCGATTGGATGACAGACCACCCTTACCACAAACACTTTTCGCTGCTTTCCAACACCTTTTAGCTATGTTTGTCGCAGTGGTGACGCCCTCTTTAATTATCTGTCAGGCACTTGGGCTTCCTACGAGTGACACCAACACCATCGTGAGCATGTCACTGTTTGCGTCGGGTATTGCCTCGTTTATCCAAATCCGTACGTTCGGTCCGTTGGGATCGGGGCTACTTTCCATTCAAGGCACCAGCTTTAACTTTCTGGGACCAATTATTGGCGCTGGTTTGGCGATGAAGGCAGGCGGTACGCCAACGGAAACCATGATGGCGGCGATCTTCGGAACCATTATGGTTGCTTCCCTAACTGAAGTTTTCCTTTCACGTGTGCTGGAACATGCGCAGCGTATTATTACGCCGCTAGTATCTGGTATCGTCGTTACCCTGATTGGCTTGACGCTGATTCAGGTGGGTCTAACCTCGATGGGTGGCGGTTATGCCGCGATAGAAAACGGCACCTTCGGTGATCTGAAAAATCTGTTGTTGGCGGGTTCAGTACTGGCTGTGATCGTCTTTTTGAATCGTATCGATAACCCTTATTTGCGTGTGTCGTCGATTGTGATCGCGATGACTGTCGGCACAGTGATCGCCTACGCGCTGGGTATGGTGAATACAGCTCCATCAGAAGATGTTGCCTTTTTTGCCATCCCACAGCCGATGCAGTACGGCATCTCATTCGACTTTGCGCTACTTATTCCTCTGATCATCGTCTTCTTGGTGACCTCGTTGGAGGCAATTGGTGACATTACGGCGACTTCGGAAACATCCGAGCAGCCAGTGTCAGGGCCGATTTACATGAAACGAATCAAAGGTGGTGTATTGGCGGACGGCGTGAACTCGGCATTGGCAGCGGTATTGAACAGCTTTCCTAATTCTACGTTTAGTCAGAACAATGGCATTATCCAGTTAACAGGTGTTGCAAGCCGTTATATCGGTTACTTTGTAGCGGGTATGCTGGTGATTTTGGGCCTGCTGCCCGGGGTAGCAACGCTGGTTCAACTCATTCCAGAACCCGTACTTGGCGGTGCAACCATCGTGATGTTCGGTACCATTGCTGCATCGGGTATCCGTATTATTTCCCGATGTGAGCTTAACCGTCGCGCGATTCTCATCATGGCGCTTTCATTCTCAATGGGCTTAGGTATCGCTCAGAAGCCAGAAATCCTTCAATTTATGCCTGAGTGGATCAAAAACATCCTGTCATCTGGCATGGCAGCGGGCGGTTTGACCGCCATTATCCTGAATCTGGTGCTACCACCGGAAACTGCCTCAAAAGACAGCTAAGCGAATCTTGCCCAAAGGGTAGTGGTGGTCATGCATATCGCCGCTATCCTTTTCTCCAACCTCCAACCTCCAACCTCCAACCTCCAACCTCCAACCTCCAACCTCCAACCTCCAATCTTTGACCTCGGATCGTTTTCTTGTTTTTTCTGGCTTGTCTCTATACTGAGAAAAGTGGAGGTACAGTTATGTCGAATCGTTCTGAATCACTTGACCTGAAAGGTGCAGACATGGAGTCGCAGATAGAAGGTACGCAGGGAAGTGAAAAGGAAAGTCACGCCGGCCATACTACCGACAACCCCGAGCAAGAAGTCATGACATGCCAATATCAGGATCCTGATGGCGCAGCTCATTGCTGTCATGAGCCCGCAGGAGAATCGGGTTTTTGTTTCTGGCACGATGAAAATGCGTCGAAAGACCAGCCGGATGTGAAACAGAGGCTGGAAGAGTTCGCCAAGCGGGGTGGTCAGCTTAGAGGTATTGTGTGTAAACGTGCCAACCTCGTTGATGTGAATTTGGTCAAGCATGGCCCGGGTGGCGGCTATGACCTCAGCTACGCGAACTTTTACCGCTCGAACATGACTAACGCCCACCTGTTCAACGCTAAGTTTGATAACGGCAGCTTGATGAAAGCAGACTTGCATGACGCTAACATTCACTGTGCTAGCTTTCTAAAGTGCAACTTGCTTGGTGTGAAACTCACTGACACCAAGATTGATAACATCAAGATTGGTGACACTTTACAGCAAGAAGTGGAAGGGCGGGTCGCAGAGAAAAAAGGCGATATGGAAAAAGCGCTCGACCTCTATGAGCAGTCTGAAGAAATTTACCGGGATTTGCGCAAAGCATCAGAAGCTCAGGGGATCTTTACCATGGCGGGACATTTTCTGCAGAAAGAGCTGACGATGCGCCGTTATCAAATGCCACTTTTTTCCACGCAGCGCGCCATGTCGAAAACTGTGGATCTGTTTTGTGGTTATGGGGAAAGCCCTATCCGGGTCGTGTTTTTCTCGCTCGCACTAATTTTACTGTGTGCCATGATTTACTTCTTTACGGGAATCCAGTTCTCCGGAGAATATGTCGGCTTTCAGCAGTCTCAAACATTTGAAGGAAACCTGATAGCGTTTTTTGACTGTCTTTATTACAGCGTGGTGACCTTTACGACACTCGGCTATGGTGACTTTATACCGATTGGAATGTCGCGGTTGGTCGCTGCATCAGAAGCATTCACTGGAAGCTTTACGATAGCCTTGTTCGTTGTGGTTTTTGTGAAGAAAATGACCCGTTAGATTCCAAAAGACCAATTGATCTTTAAAAGCAGCAAAGGGTAGCCCCGGCGCTGCTTTTTCGTTACTCTCGAGGTACGAAAAATTAAGGATTTATTTTGTTCAGATGGAGCAGTTGACGTTACAACCCATTTCTAAAATTAACGGTGAAGTGAATCTTCCCGGTTCTAAAAGTGTCTCTAACCGCGCGCTTTTACTTGCTGCGCTGGCTAAGGGCACGACCCGCCTGACCAACCTGCTGGATAGTGATGATATTCGCCATATGCTCAATGCATTGAGCAAGTTGGGCGTAACTTATCGTCTTTCAGCCGACAAAACCGAGTGTGAAGTTGAAGGTATGGGCGGTGCATTTAAAACGTCTGAACCCCTCGAACTATTTCTAGGTAATGCAGGTACTGCGATGCGCCCGCTGGCTGCTGCGTTATGTCTTGGCGAAGGTGAATACGTTTTGACGGGTGAGCCGCGCATGAAGGAACGTCCGATCGGACACCTGATTGATGCGATGCGTACTGTCGGTGCAGACGTGACCTATCTGGAAAATGAAAACTATCCACCTCTGAAAATCATCAGTCAGGATATCCAGGGTGGTGATGTAGAAATTGACGGGACGATTTCAAGCCAGTTCCTTACCGCGCTTTTGATGACGGCTCCGCTTTTCAGTGGCGATACCAATATTCGTATCAAAGGCGATCTGGTTTCCAAGCCTTACATCGACATTACTCTGCACATCATGGCGCAGTTTGGTGTTGAGGTTGCGAATAGCGATTACCAGACTTTCCATGTGAAGGGTAACCAATCATATACTGCGCCGGGTGATTTCCTGGTCGAGGGCGATGCTTCATCTGCTTCTTACTTCTTGGCTGCTGCGGCAATCAAAGGCGGTGAAGTCAAAGTCACGGGAATTGGTAAAAAGAGCGTGCAGGGTGATGTGAAGTTTGCTGATGCGCTAGCTGCCATGGGCGCTGACATTGAGTGGGGCGATGATTACGTGATTGCCCGCCGCGGTGAGTTGAAAGCCGTCGACCTGGATTTCAATCATATCCCTGACGCAGCGATGACCATCGCTACAGCAGCGCTGTTTGCGGAAGGAACCACCTCTATCCGCAACGTATATAACTGGCGCGTTAAAGAAACGGATCGCTTATCAGCGATGGCGACTGAACTGCGAAAAGTCGGTGCAGAAGTGGAGGAAGGGGAAGATTATATCACCATCACCCCGACACCAAATCTGCAGCATGCAGAGATTGATACCTACGACGATCACCGTATGGCGATGTGTTTCTCGCTGGTGGCATTGAGTGATACGCCAGTGACCATTAATGATCCGAAATGTACCTCTAAAACCTTCCCTGACTACTTCGACAAGTTGGCATCATTGTCGGAAAGTTAAAGAAACAGGTTGGAATGAACAGACAACAGGTCAGCGATTCGCTGGCCTGTTTTTTTTGCCCAGACTTCCCTATAATACGCCACCGATTCTATGGAGTAACTCGCAGTGAGCTGATGAGTATTTATCAACTAAGTTGCTCTATTTTAAAACGATCTGGAGAATTCTATGTCTACCCACGCACCCGTAATTACTGTTGATGGCCCAAGCGGTGCCGGAAAAGGTACCCTTTGCATGCTGTTAGCGGAGAAGCTGGGCTGGCATTTGCTCGATTCAGGCGCAATTTATCGCGTACTTGCGCTGGCTGCGATTCATCATGGTGTTAACCCAGATTCGGAAGATGCTTTGGTTCCTTTGGCTGCCCATTTAGACGTACAGTTCAAGGCGGAAGGTGAGTTGGTGAAAGTGATCCTCGAAGGTGAGGATGTGTCCAGCGAACTGCGCAAAGAAGAAACGGGTATGGCGGCATCTAAAGTGGCGGCTTTACCGCGCGTTCGCGAGGCTTTGCTCCGTCGTCAACGCGCGTTTGCAGATGCTCCGGGATTGGTGGCTGATGGTCGTGATATGGGCACGGTTGTTTTCCCGAAAGCGGAAGTGAAAATCTTCCTGGACGCAAGCGCTGAAGAGCGCGCCCAGCGCCGCATGAATCAGTTGCAACTAAAGGGGTTAGATGTTAACTTTGACCGCCTTTTGAGCGAAATTCAGGAACGTGATGATCGTGACCGCAACCGAGCAGTCGCACCATTGCGTCCCGCAGACGATGCTTTAGTTTTGGATTCCACCTCTCTCAACATTGAGCAGGTGCTAGAGCAAGCATTGTCCTATATTGAAAGTAAACTTACCGTTGCTTCTTAAAAGCAGCGGGTTTAACCGTTGGTCGCAAGGATGATGACTGACATTACTATCAACCCCACGTGGTAGGACACCCGTGGTAGTTTAAATATTGAAGATTAAATTAATGACTGAATCTTTTGCTTCACTCTTTGAAGAATCTCTTAAAGAGCTAGAAACCCGCCCAGGTGCGATCGTTAAAGGTACTGTAGTTGCTATCGAGAACGGTTACGTTCTGGTTGACGCAGGCCTGAAATCTGAATCTTCTATCCCAGCTGAGCAATTCAAAAACGCTGCTGGCGAGCTAGAAATCGAAGTTGGTGCTGAAGTAGACGTAGCACTGGACGCGATTGAAGATGGTTTCGGTGAGACTCAACTGTCTCGCGAAAAAGCGAAGCGCCACGAAGCTTGGATCCAACTGGAGAAAGCTTACGAAGAAGCTGAAACTGTTATCGGTGTTATCAACGGTAAAGTTAAAGGCGGTTTCACTGTTGAGCTGAACGGCATCCGTGCGTTCCTGCCAGGTTCACTGGTTGACGTACGTCCAGTACGTGACACTGCTCACCTTGAAGGCAAAGAGCTGGAGTTCAAAGTTATCAAGCTGGACCAGAAGCGCAACAACGTTGTTGTTTCTCGTCGCGCAGTTATCGAATCTGAAAACAGCGTTGAGCGTGATGAACTGCTGGCTTCTCTGCAAGAAGGCATGGAAGTTAAAGGTATCGTTAAGAACCTGACCGACTACGGTGCATTCGTAGATCTGGGCGGTGTTGACGGCCTGCTGCACATCACTGACATGGCTTGGAAACGCGTTAAGCACCCATCAGAAATCGTTAACGTAGGTGACGAGATTCTGGTTAAAGTTCTGAAGTTCGACCGTGACCGCACTCGCGTATCACTGGGTCTGAAGCAACTGGGTGAAGATCCATGGGTAGCAATCGCTAACCGTTACCCAGAAGGTCACAAACTGACTGGTCGCGTAACCAACCTGACTGACTACGGCTGCTTCGTTGAAATCGAAGAAGGCGTTGAAGGTCTGGTACACGTTTCTGAAATGGACTGGACTAACAAGAACATTCACCCATCTAAAGTTGTTAACGTGGGTGACGAAGTTGAAGTTATGGTTCTGGACATCGACGAAGAGCGTCGTCGCATCAGCCTGGGTCTGAAGCAGTGTAAAGCTAACCCATGGCAGTCGTTTGCAGAAATGCAAAACAAAGGCGATCGCGTAACTGGTAAGATCAAGTCAATCACTGACTTCGGTATCTTCATCGGTCTGGACGGTGGCATCGACGGTCTGGTTCACCTGTCTGACATTTCTTGGAATGTTGCTGGTGAAGAAGCTGTTCGCGACTTCAAGAAAGGCGACGAAATCTCTGCAGTTGTTCTGCAAGTAGATGCTGAGCGTGAGCGTATCTCTCTGGGCATCAAGCAGATGGAAGAAGACCCATTCAACAACTACCTTGCTGACAACAAGAAAGGTGCGATTGTTAAGGGTAAAGTAACTGCAGTTGACGCTAAAGGCGCAACCGTTGAGCTGATCGAAGGCGTTGAAGGTTACCTGCGTGCTTCTGAAGCATCACGTGACCGCGTTGAAGATGCAACTCTGGTTCTGGCTGTTGGCGACGAAGTTGAAGCGAAGTTCACCGGTGTTGACCGTAAGAACCGCGTAATCAACCTGTCTGTTCGTGCGAAAGACGAAGCTGAAGAGCAAGAAGCAATGGCAACTCTGAACAAAGCTGACGAAGCTTCATTCGGTAATGCAATGGCTGACGCGTTCAAAGCTGCGAAAAGCGAATAATTAATGTGAAGTGAGGGGGAAAAATTCCCCCTCTACAGTTATACTGTTGAGAAACATACTAAAAGCGGGGTGATCATGACCAAGTCTGAGTTGATCGAAAGACTATGTAGTCAACAAACCCATCTTTCTGCCAAACAGGTAGAAGATGCCATCAAGGAAATCCTTGAACACATGGCCACTACACTCGAGGAAGGTGACCGAATCGAGATTCGTGGTTTTGGTAGTTTCTCTTTGCATTATCGCGCTCCTCGCGTTGGACGCAATCCAAAAACGGGAGACAAAGTTGAGCTCGACGGCAAGTACGTCCCTCACTTCAAACCGGGCAAGGAGCTTCGCGACCGAGTCAACATTAGCTGATTCGATTCCGAATAAAAAAACGGCATGCTATTCGTATGCCGTTTTTTTTTATGTCTATTGCAATGGTCTGACAAGCCAAATTGCTGCATAATCACATATATACCCAAGCCCCTTCTCCTGCAGTCTAAGAAAGGTGAGGTGGTTTAGGTATAAGAGTCCGGTAAGTGTTTGATGCAACATGTTGAGCATCTTAGACCGGAGATAATAATGAGGGAGTGACTGTGAAGATTATTGGTATCGTATTACTCGTCCTGTGTTTTCTTATCACACTCGCCCTTGGTGCACAGAATCAAGAAGTCGTGAACTTCAACTATCTGGTGGCACAGGGAGAGTTTCGATTATCTCTACTTTTGGGCGTAGTCTTTGGCACTGGTTTTGCTCTTGGTTGGCTGATTTGCGGCATGCTGTATCTGAAAGCGCGAATGTCTGCAGCCATGCTGAAAAAGCAGGTAAACAAGCAGCGCCAGGAATTGGACAAACTGCGTACGGACCCTGTTAAGGAATAAGCGTAAATGCTAGAGCTGCTGTTTCTGTTGCTGCCAATTGCTGCCGGTTACGGTTGGTATATGGGCAATAGGAATGCTCGTCATCGTCGACAGGATCAGTCGCATCATCTATCAAGACAGTATGTCGCAGGTCTTAACCTACTTTTGTCAGACCAATCTGACAAAGCGGTGGACCTTTTTATAGAACTGCTCCAAGTCGATAACGAGACGATAGACACCCACCTTGCTCTCGGTAACCTTTTCCGCTCCCGCGGAGAGGTAGACCGTGCTATTCGCATTCACCAAAATCTGATTGCCCGTCCCAACCTCACGCTAGACCAGCGCAATCTTGCCCTTCAACAGCTTGCCAAAGATTACATGGTCGCTGGCTTTTTCGACCGCGCAGAAAAAATATTTCATCAGTTAGTTGATGAACCAGACTACAAAGAGTTTGCGTTGCAACAGCTTCTCGCCATTTACCAACAAACCCGTGAATGGGAAAAGGCGATCGATATTGCCAGCAAGCTGGTTAAAGGCGGTAAGAGTAAACTCAAGCGCGATATTTCTCATTTTTACTGTGAGTTGGCAATGCAGTCGATGGGTGATAATGACGAGAAAGGTGCCCGCCAGCTTCTAAAGAAGGCTCTGGCAACGGACAAAGCCTGTGTACGCGCTTCGCTGATGCTGGCTCGTCTGGATATTGGCAATGAAGATTATAAAGATGCAGCCAAAGTGCTCGAGCAAGTGCTTGAGCAAGACCCTGACTTTGTCAGTGAAGCGTTGCCTCTACTAGAAAAATGCTACAGCGAAATGGGCAAAGAAATGTCCTTGGTTCGCTTTTTGAAAAGCTGCATTGAAAAAAATACCGGTGCTTCGGCAGAACTGATGATGTCAGACATTATCACTGACCATGAAAATGCTGCCATGGCACAAAGCTTCCTCACCCGTCAGTTGACGAAAAACCCCACGATGAAAGGCTTCCACAAACTGATGCAGTTGCATGTTGAACAAGCAGAGGAAGGCCGTGGAAAAACCAGTCTGAATACGCTGAAACATCTGGTTGAGGAGCAACTTAAAGTGAAGCCACACTATCGTTGTCGAAAGTGTGGCTTTTCGACCCACTCGCTTTACTGGCATTGTCCGTCCTGTAAAGGGTGGGGGTCGATAAAACCGATACGAGGCCTAGACGGAGAATAAGTAGGAATGCAGGACCCTAAAGTAATTGTTGCATTGGATTACCCAAACATTGATCAGGCGCTGGCGTTTGTTGATCGCATTGAGCCAGGTAGCTGCCACCTGAAAGTGGGTAAGGAAATGTTTACCCTGTATGGCCCTGACTACGTTCGTAAACTTCATGAGCGTGGACATACTGTCTTTCTGGACCTTAAGTTTCACGATATTCCAAACACCTGCGCGCGTGCAGTTGCTGCAGCGGCAGAGCTCGGTGTTTGGATGGTGAATGTTCACGCCAGTGGTGGTGAGCGAATGATGGTGGCGGCGCGTGAAGCGCTTGAACCATACGGTAAAGATAAGCCATTGCTGATTGGTGTGACAGTCCTAACCAGCATGGAACAAAGCGATTTGGCGGGCATTGGTATTAGCCGTGAGCCTCAGGATCACGTGATGTCACTGGCGACGTTGACTCGCAACAGTGGTCTGGACGGTGTGGTTTGTTCAGCGCATGAGTCTGCGATGCTAAAGAATGCCCTTGGTCAAGAGTTCAAACTGGTCACGCCAGGCATTCGTCCAGCGGGCAGCGATGCTGGCGATCAACGCCGCATCATGACACCCGTTGAAGCCGTGACTGCAGGTTCTGATTATCTGGTGATTGGTCGCCCAATTACGCAGGCGGCAGACCCAATGGCTGTGCTGACGGAAATCAATGCCTCTTTGGCGTAGAACCTGCCGTTTTAGAACAGTAAGTAAAAAGCCCTGCAATGCAGGGCTTTCTTGTATCAGGCGGTATTGTAGCGGGAGCGCCTGTCGAGCGTGGGCGCAGTGAAATGGCTTTCAATCAGCCTTTGCGTTAAGGCATGCTCAGGTGCGGTAAATACCTGTTGTGTGGTCCCTGCTTCTACCACTTCTCCGTTTTGCATCACCATCACTTTATCGGCCATATGTTTCACCACGCCCATGTGCTGAGACACGTAAACATAGGAAAGCCCCATCAACTCCTGCAACTCCAGAAGGAGGTTGAGGATCTGCGAACGCATAGACATATCCAATCCGTTCAAAGCCTCATCAGCAACAATCACACATGGCTGAAGGATGAGTGCCCTGGCTAGCGATACACGTTGCTTTTGGCCGGTCGCCAGCATTTGGGGATAGAAATAAGCATGTTCTGGGAGCAAACCCACCTGACGTAGCGTATCGACAACACGTCGTTCACGCTCTTGCGGCGTCATGTTGGTGTTTCGTTTAAGCGGTGCTTCCAGGATTTGGCCTATCTGGTTTCTCGGATTCAATGAAGTATTGGGGTCCTGGAAGATCATTCTGATAAGTTTGCAGCGGGTTTTGTAATCATTCGCCTCCAGAACTTCGCCATTCACGCGAACTTCGCCACCTGATGGAGACACAACACCGGCAAGCATTTTAGCCAGTGTGGACTTGCCTGAACCGTTCTCGCCGATAAATGCCAGAGTTTCCCCGGCTTCAAGCGAGAATGACACAGGCTTTACCGCCTCAATCACCCGCTTAGTGAAAAGACCTGTGCGGTATTGATAGTTTTTACACAAGCCATCGACTTCAAGCAGTGCGGTCATGCTTTTTGACTTCCATATTGAGTGGGAAATGACAGGCAAATTTGTGATTTTTCACTTTACGTGTCCGAGGAACCTCAACACATTTGCGTTGGGCGTAAGGACATCGAGGGCCTAGCCGACAACCAATTGGCAAATGCTGCAAAGGCGGGATAGAGCCCGGCAAAGCCTCCAGCTTGCTCTTATGTGGAATATCCAGACTGAAGTCTGGCATCGCACGGAGCAGCGCGTCGGTATAGGGGTGATGAGGAGCCTGCAGGATTTGTTTTCGCCCTGCTGATTCTACGGATTGTCCGCAGTACATTACCGTAATTCGGTCTGCCCACTGGGTAACCGTTGTCAGATCATGGCTGATCAGCAAAATCGTCGTATTCGCTAACTGGTTGGTACGACTGAGCAGGCGAAAGATTTGCGCCTGCGTGATCGGATCCAGATCGTTGGTTGGCTCGTCCGCGATGAGAAGGCGCGGGCGGTTGGCAATCGCCATTGCAATCATCACCTTCTGACATTCACCGTCGGTTAGCTCATACGGATAACTTTTCATGATGCGCTTGTGGTCTTTGATCCCCACTTTGTGCAGCAGCGCGATGGACTGTTGTTTACGCCATGAAAGCCTTTGCCACCAACTTCCACTGAACGAGCCTGAAGGTATCGCTTCTTCTAACTGGTAACCCACTTGCTCCGAAGGATCGAGGCAGGTTGATGGTTCCTGGAAAATCATCGCAATATCTTTGCCGACCACGTGGCGTCGTTCTCTGGCGGGCAGAGCAAGCAAATCGATATCACCAAGACGCAAACGGTCTGCAGTCACACGCCAGTTATCTTTGGTGACGCCACAGATGGCTTTGGCCACCAGACTCTTACCTGATCCGGACTCGCCCACCAAACCACGGATTTCACCTTCACTAATGGTCAGGCTCATGCGGTCTACTGCTTTCACCAAGCCTTGAGGCGTTTCAATTTCTATCGTCAGGTGTCGAATATCTAACAACGGCATTACTCTGTCCCCGCGTTAATCGCCTGCGTGATGCCATCACCGACGAGGTTGACGACAAGTACACTTATCATGATAGCCAGTCCTGGCAGGGTCACTGTCCATGGTGCAGTGAACACCAGTTCGATTGAATCACCCAGCATTGCGCCCCACTCTGGAGACGGCGCCTGCGCGCCAAGTCCCAGAAAACCAAGCGCAGCAATATCCAAAATCGCAACCGATATGGCACGGGTTAACTCCGTACTGAGTGTGACCAGAATATTCGGTAACACAGAGTGGTAGAGCAGATAGAAACTGTTCGCACCATCCAGACGGGCAGCAAGGATATATTCCTTCTCCATCTCAGCATGTACAGCGGTATACACAGCACGTATAAAACGCGGGATCAGTGCCAGCCATACAGCCAGTAAAATGCTCATCTCTCCGGGGCCTTGGAAAGCGACCACGATAATTGCCAGAAGCAGCGAAGGGATGGTGAGCACGGTATCCAGAAGGTGATTAAGGAAACTGGATTTCAGGCCAGAGGTCATCCCAGCGAGAATACCAATAAGCACGCCTAAGATACCTGCGGCCAGAGCGACAAGAATGGCATAGCCAAAGGTCAGGCGAGAACCTTCAATCAGGCGGGAAAGCATGTCCCTGGTCAGGTCGTCGGTACCAAGGAAATAGTCAACGGTGCCTTTGGTATCCCAAGAGGGCGGCATCAGCAGCTCACCGGTTTGAAATTGTGCACTGTAAGGGGCGATCCAAGGCGCAAGTATGGTCACGAGAACCAGGATGCACAGACACCAGAAACCGAACACTGCAAGTGTATTTTCCCTAAATGCTTTCCATGAGCGCTCAAGTTGCGTTGGGATGCGCTCTTCTAAATAAACACTATTTGAGGGCATACCATTCCTTCCTTGCCAGCGGGCTGATCGCTGCACCGGTCAGATCAGAGAAGATGTTCGCAATCAGTACGACACTGCCGACTGCAAGTACTCCGGCCTGCACCGCGACATAGTCCTGGAAGCTCAGCGCGTCCAATAGCCAGGTACCAATGCCCGGCCAGTTGAAGACGGACTCAGTAATGATGGCAAAGGTCATCATGGTAGAAATCTGGATGCCGAACTTAGGAATGATGGGTGGCAAAGCGTTTTTCAGTACATGGCGCATCACGATTTCTGATTTAGACAACCCTTTGGTCGCCGCGGCTTTGATGTAGTTTTGACTCATGACTTCTGCGACCGAATCGCGCAACAACTTGATGATTTCAGTCGTCGGCGCTACCGCCAGCACCAGTGTAGGCATGATCAGGTGGCGGATAATATCTTCCAGTGCCTGACTGCGTTGAGGGTGGTTAGACAACAGCACGTCAACGAAGGCAAAACCTGTTACGGTCGGGATCTCAAACAGCAGGTTGTAACGGCCAGAAACAGGCAACCAACCCAGGTACAGAGAAAACACCATGATCATTAGGATAGCCATCCAGAAGATTGGCATCGAGAATGTCACCAGCGTGAGCGATGAAATCACCATATCTGCTGAAGAACCGCGACGAATCCCAGCCAAGGTGCCAAATGGAATACCGAGAACCAACGCGAGGATGAAAGCAAAAAAGCACAGTTCTAAAGTGGCAGGAAATACCCGTGATAAAGATTCCGTAACGGGTTGACCATTGGCTGCGATACCAAGATTGCCTTGCATGAGTTCACGTAGGTAGTGCACCCAACCCGACCAGAATTCGTATTGATTAAACACCGAAAGCGGGTCGAGCTTCACGATGTTGTAGCCGATCATTGTCAGAATCAGCAGGGTAATAATGAAAAGATTGAGCCGGCGAATAGCATAGATCAACATAGATCAGCGGCTCCTGGATACGTTAGCAAAAGATTTGTCTCCAAACGGGCTTAACGTGATGCCCTGAAGTGACGCATTTCGCGCCTGATAGTGAACACCGTGTGCCAATGGAATCACCGGCATACGGTCATTTAGAATGCGTTGCGCCTGTATATATAAGTCCCGACGTTCATTGCGCTGTTCAATCTCTATAGCAGTGTCGAGAAAGCGGTCAAAGTAGCGATTACACCAGTTGGAAAGGTTCCAGCCAGTAAATTTGGCATTACAGGAGAGCAATGGCCTCAGGAAGTTATCCGGGTCGCCGTTATCTGCAATCCATCCGGTTAACACCATGCCCAATTCGTTAATATCGTCCCTGAGCAATTTCCTGTTGATGTCTTCCAGCGCAATGATATTCACTTTGATACCAATCGGCGAAAGATTCGCTTGAATCAACTCTGCCGTTTTCCGTGGACTTGGGTTATAGGCTTTCGGTGTTAAAGGAACGATCAGGTCGACTTCAAAGCCATGTCGGTAGCCGGCTTTCGCCATCAGGCTGAGGGCAAGTTGCGGGTCGTAAACCGCATTAGACTTTTCGTTATAAGCCCAAGACATCGGTGGCAACATGCCGTTAGCGGGTGTGCCTGTACCGTAGTAAACCGATTGGATCAGTGTGTCGCGGTTAATGGCCAGACTAATGGCTTGCCTAACTTCCAACTCAGAGAGAGCGGGGTGACGGGTGTTGAGTGCGAGAAACGCCACATTCATGCCTGTCTGCGAGGCCAGTACAAAATCGGGATTGTTTTCAATAACGGAAAGTTGGCTGGCAATGGGCGATGAAAGCACATCACATTCGCGGGTGATGAGTTTACTTAGAGAGCCCGTACCGCGGTTACTAATGTCGTAGGCGATTTGCTCCATAGGTGCTGCGCCATTCCAGTAACCCCAGTGCCTTTTTAGTCGAATGAAGCGATGAGGTTCATACTCATCCAGATAGAACGCGCCAGAACCCACAGGGTGTGAGTCAATTTCCCCCGGTGTGCCTTTTGTTAAAAGGTGCTCTGCATATTCTGCTGAGTGAATGACCGCATAGGTGGTCGAAAGTGTCGACAGGAATGACACATCGGGTCGAGATAGGACAAATTTCACCGTGTAATCATCGAGGGCGATAACATCGTCAACCAATCCTGCGAAATCCATACTTTCAAACCACGGATAGTCGCCACCTGAGACATTGTGAAAGGGATGCTCAGGGTCGATCAACCGCTTAAAGCTGAAAACGACATCCTCTGCATTTACGCCACGATGTGGAATAAACCAGTCCGTAACCTGAAAGCTGGCGCTCTGGCGAAGATTGAAGATATATTCTTTGCCATCTGGGCTTACTTCCCAGCTCTGAGCCAGCATGGGCACAGGTTTATAGGTTTGTGAATCAAGCTGAAGAAGCCGATCGTAGATTTGACTGGAGAGCGCATCAGCAGTGAGGCCGCCATCGGTCAGCTGTGGGTTAAAGGTGTTCGGTTGACCCGGGCCGCAATAGATGAAACCACGGTTACGCGCAGCGTTATCGGAGAACGGGTCTTCACATCCTGCTAAAAAGAGGATGGTTACGCTTGCCAGCAGCAAGCGGCCTAGAGCGCTCATAAGCCAATGATTAGGTGATAAAGTTAAGTGTTTTAATTTACCACTGAAGCAACGGAGTCACCAAGTGGCGGCGTAAATATCTGGGTAATTTCAGAACAATTGGCGAAAAACTTATGCCGAATCGGTGTTTTCCTCACCAACCAGATTGTATTTTCGCAGCAACCCTCTTATTTGATGGTAGCTTAAGCCAAGCAGCTCTGCGGCGCGTCGTTGATTAAAACGTGCCTGTTCCATCGCCTTTTCAACAATTTCCTTCTCCTGATCCTGCTGCCATTGGCGTAAATCGAGTGGGAAGGTGATTTCTGATTTCGACTCCGCTTTCTCACCAGGCTTTTCGTTTCTCCAGGGCGCTTTGAATGGGTCGAGTTGAATGTCTTCGGAATCAATCTCGCTGCCTTCGTCTGCGTGACGGTATATGGCCCGTTCTACCACGTTTTTCAGCTCACGTACGTTACCTGGCCAGCGATAAGTGTTGAGTAGTTTCACGGCTTCCGTAGAAAAGCCGGAAAAGTAGCTGTAACCGAGTTCACGACACATCTTCAGCGCGTAATACTCGGCGAGAAGCAGGATGTCTCCCTGACGTTCTCGCAATGGCGGAAGGTGGATAACATCAAAGGCAAGCCTGTCGAGGAGATCAGCGCGGAACTCCCCGTCATCGGCCATCTGGGGCAAGTTCTCGTTAGTCGCGCACACCAGCCTGACATCCGCGCTCAGCACATCGCTGCCACCCACGCGTTCATATTCACCGTATTCGATGACGCGAAGCAGTTTTTCCTGCACGCCAAGTGGCGATGTCGCCAGCTCGTCCAGAAACAAAGTCCCACCTTCAGCCCGTTCAAAGCGGCCTTTGTGTTTTCCTTTCGCGCCACTGAAAGAGCCGGCTTCATGGCCAAACAGCTCAGAATCAATCAGGCCTTCACTCAGTGCTGCGCAGTTCAGGCTGACCAGCGGGCCGTCCCAACGGCGTGATAAATAATGCAGGCGCTTGGCGATGAGTTCTTTACCCGTACCTCGCTCCCCCAGAATAAGAACTGGGCGGTCGAGCGGAGCAAGACGGGAGACATGATCGAGGACGGAAAGGAAGTGATCGGATTCGCCAATCAGGTTGTCAGGTTTTTGCATGGTGAAATTTGCCAACTGTTAGTTTATTTCATCATACCCTTATGAATAAAAAATGCACGCAATGTGTTAACTTGTTGTAATTTATAGGATATAAAAGTTGGCACGGGGATTGATATATATCTGGCAAATGAGGTTTTTCCTCACCTGTAAGCGCACAGAGCGCATTCGGCAAAAAGGAGCATCACAATGGGTATTTTCTCTCGCTTTGCAGATATTGTTAACGCTAACGTCAATTCACTGCTGGATAAAGCAGAAGATCCACAAAAAATGGTTCGCCTGATCATTCAGGAAATGGAAGACACACTGGTTGAAGTTCGCACTTCCTCAGCACGTGCGCTGGCAGACAAAAAAGAACTGGCGCGTAAAATCGAAGGCATTGAACGTCAACTGACAGATTGGCAGGAAAAAGCGACACTGGCCCTTCAGAAATCTCGTGAAGATCTGGCTCGCGCGGCACTGATTGAAAAGCAAAAAGTGCACGATGTCCTGCTGACCCTCAAAGAAGAGTACAATCTGGTCGAAGAAACTATCGGTAAACTGGGTAACGAAATTGCAGAGCTTGAAACCAAGCTGGCAGAAACCCGCGCCCGTCAGCAAGCACTGGTAATTCGCCGTGAAGCGGCAGGCAAACGCCGTGATGTTCGTCGCCAACTGGACACTGGTCGCACTGACGAAGCGCTGGCAAAGTTCGAGCAATATGAGCGCCGCATCGATGAGCTGGAAGCAGAAGCAGACAGCTACAGCATCGGCAAAGGCAAACGTCTTGAAGACGAATTTGCAGACCTGCAAGCGCAGGATGAAATCGAAAAAGAACTTGAGCGCATGAAAGCGGAACTTAAGGATAAAGAATAAGCCCTCGCAAAGGTAAGGAGTAGGCATGTCAATGGCGTTTCTTTCAATTCCACTGGTGGTGTTTTTTGTATTCGTTGCACCACTGTGGTTGTGGCTCCACTACCGAAGTAAACGACAAGTTGGTCAGGGTTTGAGTGGTGATGAGTTTGAGCAATTGCAAGCCCTGGCAAACCGCGCGGAAGCTTTACAGGACCGCATTCATTCTCTGGAGCGCATTCTTGATGAGGAAGCGCCAAATTGGAGACATAGACAATGAGCAAAACGTTGTATCGTGATCCTGTAAACGGGAAGATCGGTGGCGTTTGTGCAGGTGTCGCCGATTACTTCGGGATGGAAATCTGGTTAGTGAGGATCCTGACTGTGACGGCATTTCTGATGGGACTGGGCTTTTTCGTTATCGTGGCATACATTGCTGCCATGCTCATCCTTGAAAAAATGCCGCCGGAAGAGGCAAAACGGACTTTCCATTACAAAGAACATCAAGTGAAACAAAAACCTTGGCAACAAGGTAAATCAGCAAGCCAATTGCTGGCTGATATTGATAATGAAATGGGAGAGATGGAGCGGGACGTTGGCAAAATGGAAGCGTACGTGACATCAAAAGAGTATGAACTGAATCGACAGTTCAAAAAGCTCTAAACAAAGCAACAATAGTTATTGTGTCCTCATCCCCCGCTTTTATCGCGGGGGATTTACCTTTTGAGGGGTGCTGCTATTTATGAATTCAGTGAAACGTCAGGTGAATAAATGGGTGAGTCGTAGTCTGGACAGACACGTTCGTCTCGCCGTGACTGGACTTTCCCGTGCTGGTAAAACCGCGTTTATCACCTCACTCATCAATCAGTTGCTGCACAGCGCGACCAATCCGCGCATGCCTTTGTTTGCGCCCGTCCGCGAAGGACGTGTTCTCGGTGCGCGACGTGTACAGCAGAGTCAGCTGCATATTCCTGCCTTTGACTACGATCTTGGCATTCAATCATTGCGCGCGCATCCGCCAACATGGCCTTCTCCAACGCGCGATGTCAGCGAGATCAGACTGGAAATCCGTTATCGACCTGAAAAAGGGGCGATGAAGTTATTGCAAGATACCGCAACGCTGTATCTCGACATCGTTGATTATCCCGGAGAATGGCTGCTTGATTTGCCACTGCTCTCCATGAGTTTTGATGAATGGTCGCGTAAACAAAGTGGCATCTTGACTGGCAAGCGCAAAGAGCTGGCAGAGGCTTGGCTGGAATCGGTCGACAGCTTCGACCCTTTGGCAGACGCGGACGAAAAACTGATCGGCGAGATAGCGGCGAAATTTACCGCTTACCTTCATGCCTGTAAGGAAGAAGGGGGGCTGCATTGGGTGCAACCGGGCCGGTTTGTATTACCAGGCGAATATGCAGGCGCACCCGTGCTTCAGTTTTTCCCATTGGTTGGCAATAAGTATGGAGAAAACCAACTGGCGAATGCGCCGAAAGGCAGCAACTACGCCATGCTGAAACAGAGATACGATTACTACTGCCAGCATATTGTGAAAGGCTTCTATCAAGAGCATTTCTCTAAAGTCGATCGACAGATCGTGCTGGTGGATACCTTGCAACCACTCAATGCAGGCCCAGCGTCGTTTAACGATATGCGAATGGCGTTGGAGCAGTTAATGCAAAGCTTCCGCTACGGAAAAAGCGGTTTGCTGCGACGACTCTTTGCACCGCGTATCGACAAGATACTGTTTGCGGCAACCAAAGCTGACCATGTGACGCCAGACCAGCACCCGAATCTGGTTTCTCTGCTCCAGCAGCTGATCCACGAAGCTTGGCAAACAGCGGCATTTGAAGGCATTGATATGGAGTGTGTCAGCTTGGCGTCGATTCAGGCGACTGAGCCCGGCATGGTAAACCATCAGGGTGACACCATGTCTGCACTGCGCGGCACGTTGGAAAATGGCGAGCCGATGTTGATGTACCCGGGCGATGTGCCGTCAAGGTTACCGGGCGAGGCTTTCTGGCAGGATAACCAATTCGAGTTCCGTCAGTTCCGTCCGCAGCAAACCGATGTGGATGAGCCATTACCACACATTCGCGTGGACAAGGCGCTGCAATATTTGCTGGGCGACAAACTGAGGTAGGAGGCGAGATGAACGATTATAAAAAAGCTGTCGTGTTTGATGAGCCTGAAAAACAACAGGATGAATCGCCTGAGCTGACGTTTCAGCGTCAATTTGAGCAGGACAACACTTCGTTTGCTGTCACCAGCATAGAAGAAGAAAGTGATGCCGAGAAGGCACTGGAAGCGACTTTAACCTCACCAAGAAAAAAACGTTGGGGATTGCGAGCGCTCGCCGTTGCAGGCATTGGTTTGGTTGGCTGGCAAACTGTCGATTCTGTATGGACAGCAGTACAGGCTGGAGATTGGTTGACGGTCGGCTGGAGCGGTTTTGTCGCCGGTATCGCGGCGATGGGCATAGGCGCATTGGGGCGGGAATTTCTGGCACTCCGTCGCCTGAAAGGCCGGCAGGATGAACGCGAGGAAGTCACTGCCATCATGGCGGCTGAAGGCATTGGTAAAGCCAAAGGCGTTTGCGAGAAGCTTTCCAAACAGTCAGGGGTTGAACTGACGGCCGGTTATGATAAATGGCAGACGTCGCTGGCAGCGACGCATAACGACCGGGAAGTGTTCGAACTCTACGACCAAATGGTAGTGACAGAACAAGATGCCCGTGCCAAGAAAATGGTGACCAAGTGCGCCTCAGAAGCTGCGGTCATGGTTGCCCTCAGCCCATTGGCTGTGGCTGACATGTTGTTGGTGGCGTGGCGAAACTTCAGGCTGTTGGAGCAAATCTCCAAAGTGTATGGCGTAAAGCTGGGCTACTGGTCGCGCATTCGATTACTCAAGTTAGTGCTGGCTAACATGGCGTTCGCCGGAGCCAGTGAAGCGATCACGGATATTGGTACGGATCTGCTGTCCGTCGATATCGCAGGCAAGCTTTCCGCAAGGGCGGCGCAAGGGCTGGGAGTTGGGCTGTTGACGGCAAGACTCGGTTACAAAGCCATGTCGGTGATGCGTCCGCTGCCTTACATTGGTACAAATGCGCCGAAGCTGTCTGACATGCGTAAGCAGTTACTTACCAAACTCACTCCAGGAAATTAGCAGCGCCAATGGCGCTGTTTTCCTTTTGCAGGGAGAGGATTAGCTCTCTCACGTTTTCATGGGCACCGCTTGACTCAATCGCTTGAGAGGCGCACACTCCTTTCACTGTCAACAATTCCTGACACTTTTTTATACAGTTAATTGAATATGTCACGCTCTCAGGGATTATGGCGACTTTTCAAATCAACGTGGCTGACACCGAAAGACAGGATGCCGTCAGCCCCACTGCATACAGGACACTACCGTGAGATTACAGGTCTTTTGCGAAGATCGACTTGGATTAACCCGCGAACTCCTCGACATTCTGGCGCGTCGCAACATTGACTTGCGTGGTATCGAAATCGACCAAGTTGGCATTATCTATCTCAACTGCCCCGAAATAGAATTCGAAGAGTTCAGGCAATTGATGTCCGAAATCCGTCTTATCAGCGGCGTGACTGATGTACGGAAAATTCAGTTCCTACCCGCTGAGCGTGAACACCGCGAGCTGCGAGCACTGCTCGAAACACTGAGCGATCCGGTTTTCTCCGTCAATCTTAGCGGCAAAGTTGACATGGCGAACAAGGCCGCATTGCGTCTGATGGGCAGTGAAGAATCTGACTTGATTGGCGAAACGGCCAACAGCGTGTTTCCTGATTTCAACTTCACCCATTGGCTAGAGCGCGATAACGCCGGTCAAGTTCACCGTCAGGTTGTGCTTTCAGGCATGGATTACCTGATGGAAGTGATGCCGGTTTATGTCACTGACAGTGAAGATAAAGATGTGCTGGCCAGTGCAGTAATTCAGCTTAAACAAGTTTCCATGAACCATCTGCCAACCACCTTATACCGCACGCCGGGTGAGCATGGTTTTGAGCACTTGGTCGGTCAATCCAGCAAGTTCCGCACTTTGGTGAATCAGGCGAAGAAGTTCGCGACGTTGGATGCACCGCTTCTGATTCAAGGGGAAACCGGGACAGGCAAAGAAATGCTGGCGAAAGCCTGCCACCAACGCTCTCACCGAGCTGAGCATCCGTTCCTGCTGGTGAATTGTGTATCCATGCCGGACGATGCGGCTGAAACTGAGCTTTTTGGCTGTGCGCCAATGGAAGGACGAGAAGGCAAGAAAGGCCAGCTCGAGCAGGCTGATGGCGGAACTGTGTTCCTCTATGAAGTGGGTGAAATGAGTCAGCACCTGCAGATTAAACTGCTTCGATTTATGCAAGATGGCACCTTCCGCAGGGTGGGCGAAGAGAAAGAGATTAAGGTTGATGTGCGTGTGATTTGTTCGACGCAGAAGAATCTGTCTGAACGCGTCGCCGCAGGGCAATTCCGCGAAGATCTATATTATCGACTGAATGTTCTTTCTCTGACAGTGCCACCACTTCGTGAGCGTCCCTCTGATGTTCAACCGCTGGCAGAGCTGTTCCTGAATCAGTTTGCTGCTGAGTTGGGGCAAGAAAGACCCATGCTACAACAAGGCGTTTTGGAACTGCTGAACCAATACTCATGGCCGGGTAACGTCAGACAGCTTCGGAATGTGTTGTTCCGTGCGATGACGCAAATCGAAGAAGGTTGCCTGACCAAAGATGACATCCAGTTGCCAGAGACAGAACAAAGCGCGTTCCTAACGGAAGAAACGCTGGAAGGATCGCTGGACGACATCATGAAACGCTATGAGTCGGGGATACTGTCGAACCTTTATCGCAGTTATCCTTCGACCCGCAAACTGGCGAAGCGTCTCAGCGTTTCCCATACCGCCGTAGCGAATAAACTCCGCGAGTACGGCATTGGCAAGAAATAGAAAAAATGGCGACTGTATCAGTCGCCATTTTTTTCCATCGTCAGGAGCTTTTGCTTTATCTCCAGACCATAGCGATATCCTGTAAGCTCACCATCGCTGCCGATCACACGGTGGCAGGGGATAACAAGGGGAATGGGATTCACATTGTTAGCCATTCCAACCGCTCGATAAGCCTTTGGATTGCCAATTTCCTTTGCAATGTCAGCATAAGACCTCGTTTCCCCATAAGGAATGCCACGAAGAATTTGCCAGACTTTGTGTTGGAATTCCGTGCCGTCGGGGGCGAGAGGGATATCGAATTGAGCACGTTCCCCGTTGAGGAATTCGAGAATTTGCTTCTTGTAAGGGGCGAGGTGGATGGGGGAGTGCTTCCACTGTTTGCAGGATTCAACAGGATGATGAAGGCATAAGGTCAATTGTCTCAACCCTGACCCATCAGCCAGTAAGTGAATTTTCCCCAGCGGTGATTCAAAGCTATCGTAATACATAACAACGACACAGTTGGATAGGAGGCGAATTGTCAGTCGAAATTATAAACCCATTCCCGCAATTGCGTATTGATAATCTTATCATTCGTGCGATCCAGAAGCCTGATATCCCACTTATCGTGAATTATTTTCAGGTTAATCGCCAATACTTAACACCTTGGGAGCCGTTGAGACCAGACAGCTTTTTCACTTATGAAGGTTGGGAACGGCGCATCATTCAACTAACCGAATTGCAACGTCATGGGCTGGCGTATTACTTCATGATTTTTGAAGAAGGAAGCGATGAAGTTTGCGGCGTGATCACTTACAACAACATCATGCAGTTCCCTTTTCACGCCTGTAATGTTGGCTATTCGCTGGCTGAGTCAGCGCAAGGGCGAGGCATTATGCGTCGGGCGCTCAAAGCGACCAACCAATGGTTGTTTGATAACCTCAACATGCATCGTGTGATGGCTTCTTACATGCCAAGGAACAAACGCAGTGAAGCCGTGCTTCTGGCCGCAGGATTCAAGAAAGAAGGTGAAGCCAAAGACTACCTCCTGATTAACGGGAATTGGGAAGGCCATATCCTTACCTCTGTCATCAACACCAACTGGGTAGCGTCCACGAATGAATGAAACATCGGCATTTGAAAGGCTGGAAAAGCAACTGGCATTGATTGTCGAGATGGATCAACTCAAAGCCGTACTAAGACGAACCCGGATTAAAAGTGACAACGACCGTTTGGAGAACTCTGCTGAGCACAGCTGGCAGGTCGCTTTGATGGCACTGTTATTAGAAGAACACGCCAATGAGTCAGTGGATGTCGCGAAAGTGGTGAAAATGCTGCTGCTCCACGATGTGGTGGAAATCGATGCGGGAGATACCTTCGTTTACGATTTGGAAGCCGCGAAGCTTCAGCCTGAGAAAGAGCTGAAAGCGGCGAAGCGTATTTTCGGCATGCTGCCGGAAGATCAGCGAGATGCGCTCATGGCCCTATGGTTAGAGTTTGAAGCAGGTGAAACGCCCGAAGCGCGGTATGGTAAGGCGCTGGACCGCATGTTGCCCATGTTGCTCAACTATCACAGTGACGGGCAAAGCTGGAAGGAGCATGGTGTGCGCTACGATCAGGCGCTAAGCATTAACAGCAAGATTGAAAAAGGCTCTGTACTGCTGTGGGAAAAAGTACAGATGATGCTGAGTGAAGCTGTCGACAAAGGGTGGTTGAAAAAATAATCCCGGCAATCGCCGGGATTTCTTTGTTTGCAATGAACCAATTGCCCGTTAGGTCACCGTAATCATTCGCATGGTGTTGGTTGCGCCTACATAGCCCATCACATCACCTTGAGTGAAAATCACGACGTCCCAAGGCTTGAGATAGCCTTTCTCTTTCAGAAGGGCAATGGCTTTGTGCGCCACTTCTGCGCCAGCACCGGTGTCACTTTCAAAATAGACCGGTGTTACGCCACGATAAAGTGCTGCACGTGACAGCGTGGATTCATGTTGGGAAAGGGCAAATATTGGCTTGCCCGAACTGATACGTGACATCATCAACGCGGTTTTGCCAGACTCAGTCAGTGACACCATGGCTTTTACTTTCGGCATATGGTTTGCCGCGTACATCGTCGCCATGGAAACCGTTTCTTCAATCAGCTCAAACTCTTTGTTCAGGCGGTGGTTGGAAACGTTAATTGATGGCATCTTCTCTGCGCCGATACAGACTTCTGCCATGGATTTTACGGTTTCCAGTGGGTAATCGCCCGCTGCGGTTTCAGCAGACAGCATGACGGCGTCTGTTCCATCCAGCACAGCATTTGCCACATCCATGACTTCTGCGCGTGTTGGCATGGGCGCTTTGATCATCGATTCCATCATTTGTGTCGCGGTAATCACACAGCGGTTCATCGAGCGGGCGCGGCGGATAAGTTTCTTCTGTACGCCGACAAGTTCTGGATCACCGATCTCCACACCCAGATCACCACGAGCCACCATCACAGCATCAGAAGCTTCAATGATGTCATCAATGTTCTCATCTGTAGCGACGGTCTCCGCCCGCTCTACCTTGGCAACCAAACGGGTATCAAGGCCTGCATCACGTGCTAACGAACGGGCCAGACGCATGTCATCGCCGTTACGCGGGAAAGATATCGCCAGATAGTCCACATTGATTTTTGCAGCAGTGAGGATGTCCTGTTTGTCTTTATCGGTCAGAGCGGGTGCTGATAAACCGCCACCTTTCTTGTTGATGCCTTTGTTGTTGGAAAGGGGGCCACCTACAGTGACTTCCGTGTGGATACAAGTACCGTCTACCGAAATGACTTTCAGCTGAACGCGTCCGTCATCCAGCAGCAAGATGTCATCTGGAACGACATCATTCGGTAGGTTCTTGTAATCGATACCGACGCTTTCTTTGTCACCTTTTCCCGGCTCGAGCGCAGCATCCAACACAAAGCGATCACCGACCGCGAGCTGAATTTTGCCATCCGCGAAGGTGGATACACGAATTTTTGGTCCTTGTAGATCGCCGAGAATACCGACATGACGCCCGAGTTTCGCAGCGATAGCGCGAACCTTATTGGCGCGGTCGATGTGGTCTTCTGCGGTACCGTGAGAGAAGTTCATCCTCACCACGTTAGCGCCGGCAGCGATGATTTGTTCCAGCATACCTTCCTTATCGGTAGCCGGGCCCAATGTAGTCACGATCTTTGTTCGACGTAATATCTCAGACATGAAAGTCTCCTGAGTAAAAATGCATACGAAAGAGCAATGAGGAATTATTGATATTTGTGTTTATATAAAGAGTGTAGATGAGTGGGCGTAAGAGAAAGAAAAAGGGCAGACTTTGCGTCTGCCCTTTAAAGTTTATGTCAGTGATTCTTTGTTGAATCGAGAGTCCTTAATGGCCTCTTTCACACGTTTGAGGTTTTCGCGGAAACCTGGACCACGGCGAAGTGTGAAGCCTGTTGCCAGAACGTCAATCACGGTCATCTGAACCACACGGCTTGCCATCGGCATATAGATGTCAGTGTCTTCCGGTACATCCAGCGTAATGGTCAGCGAACAGACTTTGTCCAGCGGAGAGCCTTTCTCGGTAATACCGATGACGGTCGCGCCGTTTTCTTTGGCCAAAGTCGCAACGTCTACCAGAGATTTGGTTCGGCCAGTGTGTGAAATGACGACCACAACATCACCGTCCGTACAGTTAATGCAGCTCATGCGTTGCATGACAATATCGTTGAAACAGACGATGGGAATGTTAAAGCGGAAGAATTTATTTTGTGCATCGTGGGCAACGGATGCTGAAGCGCCCAAGCCGAAGAAAGAAATTTTCTTAGCTTGAGTCAGCAAATCCACTGCACGATTGATTTGGTGGGCGTCGATGCTGTTTTTCGCTACATCCAGGCATGCCATCGTCGATTCAAAGATCTTCGAGGTGTAAGCGTCGGCGCTGTCATGTTCTTCAACATTACGGTTCACGTAAGGTGTACCGTTTGCCAGGCTTTGTGCCAGATGAAGTTTAAAATCAGGGAAGCCTTTCGTATCTAGCCTGCGGCAGAAACGGTTTACTGTAGGCTCGCTGACATCAGCCATTTTGGCGAGTGTCGCGATGCTGGAATGAATAGCAGTCTGAGGAGAAGCGATGATCACTTCAGCGACTTTCCTTTCCGACTTACTAAAGTTTTCAATATTTTTTTGTATTTTTTCTAGGGTGTTCATTCAGATTACCGCGTTGCTTCCGCTGTCTATTTTGTCAGTCTTTCCTGCCTAAAATTACTGGCGGTAAGGTCTGACGCTATTGGGTGAAATATTTCGACGTCCAACGATGTTATAGTCGAGTCTAACGGTTGGAGTCGTTTAATAACATTTTAACCAAAAAATACCTCCAAAAAATTTGTATTCATTCACGCTTTTAGTTGCTTAATTACACAATGCCGAAGCTTTTTTTCACCAAATGCGAAACGGGTTCGGTTTCTTGTGGCACGTCTCGAATGAATCAAGCGTAGAAATGAAAATGGCTTACAAGGAACTTTCGATGTCGAAACCATATAAAACAGTTTCAATAAGCGGATGTGGTTGGCTTGGTCTTCCTCTCGCTGAATATTTGCATCAAGTTGGATATTCGGTCACTGGTAGCAAACGTAGCGTTGCGTCTCTCAACGAATTGGAATTGAAGCACATCAATGGTGTGGTGTTCGATATATTTAGCGAGAAACACGACCCGTCATCACAACCTCTTTTTGAAAGCGATGTTTTTGTGGCCAACATTCCGCCCGGCAGACGAACAATCGATGGAAATGTGTTCGTTAATGCCATGAAGAGAATGGTGGATGCCGCAAAGTCTGGCGGCGTGAAACAATTCATCTTTATCAGTACCTCTTCGGTCTACGGCAGTGTCACAGGGTTAGTCACAGAAAAAACAGTCTGTGAGCCCAACACAGAATCTGGGAAAGCCCATCGTGAGATTGAAGATTATGTATTCGCTGAGTTTGGTGATCGTGGCGTTGTGCTGAGACTGTCGGGCTTGATTGGTGATGAGCGTCATCCTGGAAAACATCTCGCGGGCAGAGAAAATGTCAGTGGAGGGTTGGATCCAGTAAACCTTGTTCATCGTGAAGATTGTATTCAGGCGGTCAGTGCCATTATTGCTCTGCAAATCGGTGGCGAAACTTTCCATCTCAGCGCCACCGATCATCCTACTCGTTCAGCATTTTACCGTTGGGCGGCTGCAGGACTGGGTTTGCAGGAACCGCAATTTATTGAAGACGGGGGTGAAGGGAAGGTGATAGTTGCTGATCACACGCTACAAACGTTGGGTATGACGCTGAAGTATCCGTCGCCATTTGACATGCCATTGCCGACGTTGGGGTAAATGGCAGCATAAAAAAAGCCCGCTTCATCTGAAGCGGGCAACATAAATGTTTTTTAAGCAGGAGTAAGAAAAAGCAGCAGCATCTAGCGATAAGTTGGAAGTCATGTGTGGCGGCCAGCTATACATTAAAAGGCACTTATCCGCTATCTACATACATTCAGACTGGGCCATTTTCATTTAGTTCAAAAATTTCGAAAAAAATTTTCTCTCTCCAAAATCCCCAATCTCTGACGCCAGACGAAAAAAAGCCCGTACTCAAAATCAGTGTACGGGCTCCAGAAGAATAAAAACTTCTAAGAAAAAGCAGTGGCATTATATGTGACCTGATGAAGTCCAGATTGTTCCCCAAAGAATCGATTTTTTTCTCACATTTGAGTGTGACTGAGTGCCGTTTCAGCGAATGGTATTAATTTACAGACGCTTACATCCAACAGATTTTTTTCGTGGCAAGGACAACTTTTTTGATGATTGTTTAGGGGTTGTTATTAATGCTAACGGGATGTAAAGTTAAACAAGTGTTTAATACAGGTGAATGAAAATGGCTGGGAAAGGCGAAACCAAAGGAAAAATTCTCGATGCTGCGGAGCAGTTATTTGCTGAGCATGGTTTCAAAGAGACCTCTCTTCGCACCATCACGAGCAAGGCTGGGGTAAACCTGGCGTCGGTCAATTATCACTTTGGTGATAAGAAGTCGCTTGTGCGTGCTGTCCTCGCCCGTTATCTCGAACAGTTTATGCCACAACTGGAGCAAGAGTTGAGGCTACTTTTAGTGAAAGATGACATTTCAATGGAAGAAGTATTCGCGTGTACCAAGCGTCCACTATTGGGGTTAGACACTTTCCGCCGCCATGGTGCTTCCACGTTTATGCAGCTTATCGGCCGCGGTTATACCGACGTTCAGGGCCACCTTCGCTGGTTTATTACCACCCGCTACGATGCTGTTTTAAAGCTTTTTACGCAAGCGGTGATAAAAGCCAACCCATCACTGAAACCTGAACATGTGTTTTGGCGACTTCACTTTACGCTGGGCGCGGTGATTTTCACCATGGCGTCTAACGTTGCACTCAGTGAAATCGCTGAGAATGACTTTGGTTCCAATGTGACGACTGAAGACATTCTCGACCGATTGATCCCTTATCTGGCAGCAGGTGTGGACGCACCGACCAGTCAGGAATTGTCTCTTGTGCCAAGCGGCGTGCCGCAAAGTGCAGGATAAAGCTTAAAAATAATAAAAAATTAACGTGTTACAAATACAAGGATCTGAATCATGAGCTCTCAACCATCACTTAGAAGACGTTATTTAAGCGACCCTGCATTTAAGTTTTTCAAGAAGGTTCTTCCGCCGCTGTCTGAGACAGAACGTGAGGCGATGGAAGCTGGCAGTGTATGGTGGGATGGCGAACTGTTCGCCGGTAATCCCGACTGGCGTAAGTTGCTGCAGTATCCAAAACCACGTTTAACTGACGAAGAAAAAGCGTTCATGGAAAACCAGCTGGAAGAACTGCTGGGGATGCTGGATGACTTTGAAATCGTTCAGGAGCGCAAAGACTTACCGCCTGAAGTGTGGGAGTTCCTGAAGAAGGAAAAATTCTTCTCGCTGATCATTCCAAAAGAGTACGGCGGTCTCGAATTCTCTGCCTATGCGAACTCGACCATTGTTTCACGCATCGCCACGCGAAGCTTGAGTGCAGCGGTGACTGTGATGGTACCAAACTCTCTGGGCCCAGGTGAGCTACTGACTCACTACGGCACTGAGGAACAAAAGAACTACTGGTTGCCTCGTTTGGCAAACGGTCAGGACGTCCCATGTTTTGCGTTGACTGGCCCTGAAGCGGGCTCAGATGCGGGCTCTATCCCGGATAAAGGCATCGTATGTATGGGCGAGCACGAAGGTAAGGAAGTGCTGGGTATCCGCCTGACGTGGAACAAACGCTACATTACGTTAGCGCCAGTGGCTTCTGTGCTTGGTCTTGCCTTTAAATTGCATGACCCTGAAGGTCTGTTAGGCGACAAAGAACAGCTCGGTATAACCTGTGCGTTGATCCCAGCGGATCACGAAGGTGTTGAAATTGGTGAGCGTCATAATCCGTTAGGTTTGTCATTCATGAATGGTCCAACACGCGGTCAGGATGTGTTCATTCCAATGGAGTGGGTTATCGGCGGTCAGGACTACGTGGGTCGAGGCTGGCGTATGCTGGTGGAATGTCTGTCAGCAGGTCGCGGTATTTCACTGCCTGCACTGGGCACGGCAGTTGGTCACCTGACGGCACGCACAACAGGTGCTTACGCTTATGTTCGTAAACAGTTTGGTATGCACATCGGTAAATTCGAGGGTGTGGGCGAGGCGATGGGCCGCATTGGTGGTTACACCTACATGCTCGAAGCGGCGCGCACACTGACCACGACTTCTCTGGATATGCATGAGAAGCCGGGTATTGTGACTGCCATTGCCAAATACCACATGACTGAACTGGCGCGCACCATCCTGAATGATTCGATGGACATTCATGCCGGCCGTGCAATCCAGTTGGGGCCTTTGAACTATGTTGGTCACCACTACTTTGGTATGCCAGTGGCAATCACAGTAGAAGGGGCAAACATTCTGACCCGTAACCTGATGATCTTCGGACAGGGTGCAACACGTTGTCACCCATACGTACTGAAAGAAATGGAAGCGGCGGCAGAGCAAGATGAAGCTAAAGGTGCAGAAGCGTTTGATTCACTGCTGATCAAACACATTGGCTTTGCCACTAAGAACGTGCTGATGTCTTTCACCAATGCATTTACTCGCTCAAGCTTTAACAAATCACCGGTATCGGGCGAAACGGCGGCTTACTATCGTCAACTGTCCCGTATGAGTCGTGCGTTGGCAGTTACAGCCGACGTTGCCATGTTAACGCTGGGTGGTGAACTGAAACGCCGTGAAATGCTGTCAGCCCGCTTGGGTGATGTACTGAGTCACCTATATTTGGCGTCTGCAGTATTGAAGCGCTACGAAGATGAAGGTCGTCAGCAAGCTGACCTACCATTCGTTCACTACTCACTGCAACACTGCTTGAACAAGTGTGCGGAAGCGTTTGACGGCGCGTTCAACAACTTCCCGCAGAAAGGTGTTGGCTTCTCACTGCGTGCGATTTTGTTCCCACTGGGAATGCACTACAAAGCACCATCAGACAAACTGGCAACGCAAATTGCTGATTTGCTGATGACTCCAGGTGCACACCGCGAGCGTCTGACGCACCTTTGTTATGTCGGCGACAAAGCAACTGACCCGGTAGGTATCATGGAGCGCGCTTTCGAAGCCATGGTGGCGGTTAAGCCGCTTGAGAAGAAAATGGCAGTTGCGGCAAAAGCGAAGAAAATCCCTGCGAAAGGTTTACTGTCCGAGCGTTTGGATGCTGCCCTTGAGCAGAATGTTCTGACCCAAGAAGAAGTCGACCAAATCAAGCACGCTGATGGGCTGCGCTACGAAGCGATCCAGGTGGATAACTTTGACCCTTCATGGTTCAAGTCAGAATCTGAGTCTGCACCGGCTAGCTCGAAGAAAGGTAAAGCTGCATAACAGCAGATTTGTTCTCAAAAACGCCGCAACTGCGGCGTTTTTTCTTGCTAACACCTCCAACCACTACCCGAAATCGGGGTTTTGCGACAAAAACAAGTGCCAAAACAAGATGAAGTATTTATCCTAAGCCCAACTTTGAAAGGAAGGTTGAATATGATCATCAAACCGAAAATTCGCGGATTTATCTGTACGACTACCCATCCAAAAGGATGTGAAGCTAACGTAAAAGAGCAAATCGAATACACCAAAGCCCAAGGCCCAATTGCTAACGCACCAAAACGTGTACTGGTAGTAGGTTCATCTAGCGGCTATGGCCTGTCATCGCGCATTGCTGCTGCGTTTGGCGGCGGTGCAGCGACCATCGGTGTGTTCTTCGAAAAGCCAGGCACGGAGAAAAAGCCGGGCACAGCGGGTTGGTACAACTCTGCGGCATTCGACAAATTCGCCAAGGAAGAAGGTCTTTACTCAAAGAGCCTGAACGGCGATGCATTCTCTGATGAAGCGAAAAAGAAAGCGATTGAGCTGATTAAAGAAGATCTTGGTCAGGTTGATATGGTGGTTTACTCATTGGCTTCTCCAGTTCGTAAACTGCCAAAAACAGGTGAAGTGGTTCGTTCATCACTGAAGCCAATTGGTGATGTTTACACTTCTACAGCAGTAGACACCAACAAAGACCAAATCATCGAAGCCAGTGTTGAGCCTGCAACTGAGCAGGAAATCAAAGACACGGTTACCGTAATGGGTGGCGAAGACTGGGAACTGTGGATTCAAGCACTGTCTGACGCAGGCGTGCTGGCTGACGGTTGTAAGACCGTAGCTTACAGTTACATCGGTACTGAGCTGACTTGGCCAATCTATTGGGACGGCGCATTGGGTCGCGCGAAGATGGATTTGGACCGCGCAGCAGCGGCGCTGAACGACAAGCTTTCCGCGACTGGCGGTACTGCAAACGTAGCGGTACTGAAATCTGTTGTGACTCAAGCGAGCTCAGCGATTCCAGTGATGCCTTTGTACATCGCTATGGTGTTCAAGAAAATGCGCGCTGAAGGCGTTCACGAAGGCTGTATGGAGCAAATCTACCGTATGTTCAGTCAGCGCCTATACAAAGCTGATGGTTCAGCAGCAGAAGTAGACGATAAAAACCGTCTGCGTCTGGATGACTGGGAGCTGCGTGACGACATCCAGCAACACTGCCGTGACCTGTGGCCACAAATCACTTCAGAGAACCTGAAAGAGCTTACAGACTACGTGGAATACAAAGAAGAATTCCTGAAACTGTTCGGCTTCGGTGTTGAAGGTGTGGATTACGACGCTGACGTTAACCCAGAAGTGGATTTTGACGTTCAGGCTATCTAATCAGTCACCTGAATTTGAACAAAATGAAGCCAGCGATCATTCGCTGGCTTTTTCTTTTGAGCGTTTGCAAGCCACGCCACATAAGGGCTGCGATGAAAAATGCCAGAGATTTTTGCTAAAAGTTTGATCAATGTGGCTGATATTTATCAGATTTGCTCGATAAAGAAGCAAACAAACCAAAACGCCGAAATTAGTGCGTGACAGCCCAAAAAACTTATGTAGAATGCCAACCCGTACCGCAGAGGAAGGCAACTTACTGAAGCGGGACAAACGAAGGCGCGTTGGCAGAGTGGCTATGCAGCGGATTGCAAATCCGTGGACCTCGGTTCGACTCCGGGACGCGCCTCCATGATGCGACACTAGCTCAGCTGGTAGAGCGCAACCTTGCCAAGGTTGAGGTCACGAGTTCGAACCTCGTGTGTCGCTCCAAT